>JAGPES010000105.1:0-2945 GCA_018057015.1 Pseudomonadales bacterium
GCTTCGGGGGCGACGTGGATATCGAAATCCGGTGCCGATGCGTCGCTGCAGTAGTAGTGCAAATGCGGGTATTCGGCGAGAACCGCGCCGAAATTGCCCCACACCTCGCGTGCCACGGCCTCGATCTGCCGGGGTTCGTGGCGCGGAAAGATGCGCGCCAGGTTGCGCCTGATGAAGGCTTGCTTGCGCGTCCTCGGGCCCACGAACCTGAAAATGGCGCTGCCGGTTGCGGCGCTCGCGGCGGGCGGCATGAGACGAACCAGGTGCCAGAAGGCGTTCAGCGCGATCGCCTGGATCCGTTGGGTCGTGGCTTTGAGGACGGATTTCGTGGTGCGCGAGGGGAGTGTGTTCATCGCTCTCGGGATTTGCGGCCAGCATGCCGGATTCGAGCACGTTAGCAGTCCGGCGTGGCCATGACAGTCGTCCCCCCAGGTTGATTTCGGGTCCGGGGAAGCTGGTCTAGCCTTTTCGCCGTCACTGTCAGGGCCGCCCGAAATGCACGATCCGATCAGTTCCATTCACGCCGATTCCGATGCTGCGCCGCGTGCCTGGCTGCTCGCCGGTCCGCGGGCGGGCGACAACAACCAGGTGCTGGCCCTCGGCGAAATGCTCGGCTGGCCATTCGAGGTCAAACAGGTCGCCTACCGGCGCCGGCGCCTGGTGCCCAAGGCGATCTCCAGCCGCTCGCTCAACATGCGCGTGGCGGGCGTCGACCTCGGGAAGTCCTCGCCGCTGGCGCCGCCGTGGCCCGACGTGGTGATCAGCGCCGGGCGCGAGCAGGAGCCCGCGGCGCGCTGGATCAAGCTGCAGTCGGGCGGGCGCACGCGACTGGTGCACATGGGGCGGCCGTGGGCGCCGCTGGATGCCTTCGACCTGATCATCAGCACGCCGCAGTATGCGTTGCCCGAGCGCGACAACATCTTGCTGAACCTGCTGCCGCTGCACCGCGTGACGCCCGAGCGGCTGCAGCGCGAGGCGGCGACGTGGCGCCCGCGGCTGGGGCACCTCCAGGGCCCCTACACCGCGGTAATGCTGGGAGGCAACAGCGGCTCGTTCACGCTCACGCGCGAGAAGGGGCGCCGGCTGGGACGACTGGTCGACGAGCTGGTGCGCGAGAGCGGCGGTTCGCTGCTGGTCACCGACAGCGCGCGCACGCCGGCACCCGCCTTCGATGCCTTCATCGATTGCATCGGTGTTCCGACGCACGTCTACCGCTGGGGTGCGCGCGGCGCGGACAACCCGTACTTCGGTTATCTCGCGCTCGCCGATCGCATCGTGATCACGGGGGAAAGCGTCTCGATGCTCGCCGAGGCGAGCGTGACGGCAAAGCCCATGATGATCTTCGATCTCGCCGACACCCTGCCCGAAGGTGCGCCGCTCTGGCAGCGCGCGGCCGCGAAGCTGCGCTACCACGCGCTGCGCGAGTGGTTTGCGCTGCGCCTGGGGCCACGCTACATGCAGCGCGACATCGGCATGATCCAGCGCCACCTCGTGGACAGCGGGCGCGCGCGATGGATAGGCAAGCAGGCGAGCCAGGCCGCGCCGCGGGCATCGGCAATCTCGAGCTCCGGGGATGCCGAGCGTGCCGTGGCCTACGTGCGGCGCTTGTTCGCCGGGTCGCTGCCATGCTGAGCCCGCGCCTGCTGCCCGCCATGCTGGTGATGCTGGCGGTCGACCTGTGCTTCGTGCTGCTGTTGCTGGAGCGCGGCTCCGATGCGTTCTACCAGGAGAACAGCCTGCTGGAGAATGCTCAGCTGACGGTACTCGCCGCGTGCGTCGCGGCGCACGCATGGCGGCAGCGGCGAACGGTGTCGGTATTCGAGCACCGGCTCTTCGTGGCGCTGGGACTGCTCGCGTTCGCGATCTTCTACCGCGAATCCGACCTGCAGTCGCTGCTGGCGCCGGATTCGGCGCTTCGCAATGCCCTTTTCATCGCCAGGCGCATCCTGGGCCCGCTGCTGTGGCTGGCTGCCGCGATCGCCCTGTGGCGCTGCCTCGCCCACGACCGGTTGCGCACCCGGCGCTTCCTGTTGTCGGATGTCGCGCTGCTGATGGCCGGCTGCGTTGCCATGATGGTTCTTGCGGCGCTGCTGGACAAGAGCGTGATCCACCTCCCGGGGCCGAACCGGTTCTACGAGGAACTGCTCGAGCTCAGCGCCTACCTCTCGCTGCTCTTCGCCGCGTTCGCATTGCGCACCGAATTCCACGGCAGCGCTCTGCCCGGCTGGGCGCTAGAAAGAAACCAGTCCCGGTCGTGACGGAGCTGGCGATGGATTTCCCCTGCGATATGCGCTCACTGGCGCGCAAGAAGGAACTGCGGATCGGCCTGATCAGCAACACCAACAGCGGCCACAACCGGGATCACCTGTCGCGCGTCAACGCGATCCTGGACCGGCACCCGTGTGTGCACCACGTGCCGACGAGCCACGGCGACGACGTGCGCCCGGCGCTGGACGAACTGGCGCGGCGCGAGATCGACATACTGGCGATCAACGGCGGTGACGGCACCACCGCGAAGGTACTGGGCCACGTGCTCGATGACGCGCCGTTCCCCCGACGCCCGCCGGTGGTGGTGCTGCCCGGGGGCACCGCGAACATGACGGCCGGAGTGGTCGGTGGCTACGGCAACCTGATCGATGCGGTGCAGCGGCTGTGTGACTGGGCCACGGGCGGGCGGCGCGCCTGCGCTCACGCACGCCATCCGATACTGCGGGTGAAGCTCGGTGACCATGGCGCCGTGAGCTACGGGATGTTCCTGGGCGCGGGAACGGTCATCCAGGGGACCGAGTACGCGCACCGGGCAGTGCACCCCCTGGGCTTGCGCGGCGACTCCAGCCTCAGCGTGATCGTGGCGCGCACCATCTGGGGGATTGTGCGCAAGGATCCGCGTTTTGCCCGGCCGGTGAGCATGGGGCTGGCGCTCGACGACGAGGCACCGCTGCCGC
>JAGPES010000105.1:3045-9075 GCA_018057015.1 Pseudomonadales bacterium
TTGCGCGGCGACTCCAGCCTCAGCGTGATCGTGGCGCGCACCATCTGGGGGATTGTGCGCAAGGATCCGCGTTTTGCCCGGCCGGTGAGCATGGGGCTGGCGCTCGACGACGAGGCACCGCTGCCGCAGCAGGAAGCGCTGGTGCTGCTGGTGAGCAGCCTGGAGAAGCTCTTCCTCGGCATCGATCCCTTCTGGGGTGGCGGGGACGGGCCGGTGCGCCTGACCCTGATCCGCAAGGATCCCGAGCGTTTCCTGCGCAATCTGCCCTCGATCCTGCGCGGTCGCCCCCGCTCGCGCGTGAGCGAGGCCACGGGCTACCTGAGCCGCAATGCCCGGAGCGTGACGCTGTGGCTCGACGGGGCCATCAATCTCGACGGCGAGATCCACCACGTGCGTCGTGAAGACGGGCCGGTGCGGATCAGCCAGGGCGGGGAGTTCACCTTCCTGCGCGTCTGAGCGCGATCGCCTACACTCTCGCCTCCGATCCCCGCGCAAAGAGGCGAACAGCAATGAGGCACCAGACCGTCCAATACGTGGCCGATGGCCTGCAGATGGTGAGCGATCTCTACCTGCCCGAGGCTGGCGGGGCACGGCGTCCCGGCGTACTGGTCTTTCCCGAAGCCTTCGGCATCGGCGAACACGTGCGCGCTCGCGCGCGGCGCCTGGCCGAGCAGGGCTACGTGGCGCTCGCCTGCGATCTGCACGGCAATGCGGCGCGTTACGACAGGATCGAGGAAGTCATGGGGCTGATCGGGCCGCTGCGCGGCGAGGTGGCGCGCATCCGCGCCCGTGCCGCGGGTGGTCTCGACGCGCTGCGCGCGCGACCCGAGGTCGACCCCGCGCGCATCGCCGCGATCGGCTTCTGCTTTGGCGGCACCATGTCGCTCGAGCTGGCACGCAGCGGCGCCGACATCCGCGCCGTCACCGGCTTCCACAGCGGGTTGGCCACGGTCGCACCCGATGACGCAAAGCACATCAAGGCGCGCGTGCTGGTGTGCATCGGCGCCGACGATCCGGCCATCTCGGCCGAGGAGCGCGCCGCCTTCGAACAGGAGATGCGTGCCGGTGGCGCGAGCTGGCAGATGCACGTCTACGGCGGCGTGGTGCACAGCTTCACCAACGAGAACGCCGCGGCACTCGGGCGCCCCGAGTTCGCGCGCTACGACGCCGACGCCGATGCGCGCTCGTGGGCCGCGATGCGCGGGCTGTTCGCCGAGGTGCTCGATCCGGCCGGCTGAGCCGGGCGGGATCCGGCGTGGCCCGCGCTCAGCGCGGGTCGCCGAAGCGCTGGCGGAAGTCGGCCAGCTCGACGCGGAAGTCGTCCGTGGCGCGGAAGGCCGCGTCGTCCAGTTGCGGCTGCTCGCGTGCCTTGTACCACTGTGCATAGCTGGGCAGATCGCCCGAGTGGCGTTCGTAGTGGGTCGAATAGGTCCTGACCTCCATCGCCGCCACCTCGCCGCCGAAGTCGAAACGCATCAGCCGCATCCAGCCGTCGCCGATGCCCACCGGGTACGCGGCCTGCACGCCGGCATCGATCGCGCTCTGGCCGCGATCCTGGTAGTCGGCCAGCACCTGGTGGACCTGGTGCCCCGCGTCGTTCTGATCGACGCGCATCGCCTGGCCGTGCTGGTGCCCGCACAGCACCAGGAAGACCTGGTCGTGGCGACGAACCAGCTTGTCCCAGACCATCTCGGGGGTGTTGTGGATCGGGTCCACGCGATGACCGTCGATCATCGGGTTCGCGACGCGCTCGCCTTCCTTGCTCATGTAGTCGTGCGTCGAGATGATCGTCGGCAGGCCCGGATAGCGGCGCATCACCGCCGATGCCCACTCGAGCGAGGCATCGGGCGCGTCGAACTGCAGCCCGATGTGCAGGAAGCGGTAACCGGCGGCCGCGAAGACCTGCGCGCTGTCGGCGCCGCCGTCGTGCGAGTCCACGTACCAGGGCTTGCCCTTGAACAGGGGCTGATCGGCGCCGAATACCGCGCGGAAGTTGTTCAGCCCCCCCGGGTGCAGCGTGCCCAGCCCGCTCAGGTCGCGCGGATCGAACGTCGCCGCCGGCGGAAACTTCGCGTCGGTCCACATCGCGTCGTAGTCGTGGTTGCCGGGCACGACCGAAAAGGGCACCTTGCCGTCGATCAGCGCGAAGCCGGCACGCGCCAGCGGCATTTCGACGCTGTGGACCTTGCCGGTCGGCGCGAGGTGCGAATCCATGACCGGGTTGGGCACGCGCCTGAAGCCGCGGCGCTCGTGTTCCGGGTCCATCGGCAGGCTCTGGTGCTGCCACACGTCGCCGAGCGAGCTCACGAAGGCGATATCGCCGCCCGCGCTCTCGACGTTCGCGGCGATGTAGCGCATCTGCCCCATGAACTGCTCGCTGGCATCGAAGGGGAAGCCCTCGGCCTTCTGGTGCGTGTAGTCCATGTAGTTCTGCGTGTCGGGCAGCACGGCCATCGTGAACGCGCGGTCCGGCGGCTCGCGTGCGACCGGGGCGGCGCAGGCTGCCAGCACCACCGCCACCGCGCCGATCGCAAGACCGTGCCGCCAGGCATTCGCGTCAAGCCTCATGCTGCATCTCCTGCTTCCTGTTTCCTGTTGCCGGAATTCCGGGGATGTCGGGTTCCCCATGCATGGCGCCCGACGCTCAGTCGCCGCGCCCGTAGCCGAGCTGGTGCAGGCTGTCGGCGATCTCGGCGAGCACCGCCGGGTCGTCGATGGTCGCCGGCGCCCGGTAGCTCTCGCCGTCGGCGATCGCGCGCATCGTCGCGCGCAGGATCTTGCCCGAGCGGGTCTTCGGCAGCCGCTGCACGATGGCGCAGGTCTTGAAGGCCGCGACCGGCCCGATGCGCTCGCGCACGCGCCGCACGGCTTCGTCGATTATGGTGCGGTGATCGCGCGTGACGCCGGACTTCAGCACCAGCAGTCCCAGCGGTATCTGTCCCTTGAGCTCGTCGTGCACCCCCACCACCGCGCATTCCGCGACGTCGGGATGCGTGGCCAGCGCTTCCTCGATCGCGCCGGTGGAGAGGCGGTGCCCGGCGACGTTGATCACGTCGTCGGTGCGCGCCATCACGAACACGTAACCGTCCGCGTCCACGTAGCCCGCGTCCCCGGTCTCGTAGTGTCCCGGGTACGAGGTG
The DNA here is from genome assembly GCA_018057015.1 of Pseudomonadales bacterium. GTDB lineage: Bacteria > Pseudomonadota > Gammaproteobacteria > Pseudomonadales > UBA5518 > UBA5518. The sequence goes on from JAGPES010000105.1 coordinate 6,186, forward strand.
AAGTAGGACTTCAGGAAGCGCTCGTCGTTGTTCCACAGCGTGGTGAAGGTGCCGGGCGGCAGCGGCAGCGCGATCGTGAGCGCGCCCAGTTCGCCGTGTGCGCGCGGCGTGCCGTCGGGGGCCAGCACCTCGAGGCGGTAGCCCGGCACCGGCAGCGTCGGCGAGCCGGCCTTCACCGGCAGCAGGCCGAGGCCGGCGCAGTTGGCGCAGATCGACCAGCCGGTCTCGGTCTGCCACCAGTGGTCGATCACGGGCAGCTGCAGTATCTCGTGCGCCCAGTTCAGCGTCTCCGGATCACAGCGCTCCCCGGCGAGGAACAGCGTCCGCAGGCAGGAGACATCGTAGTCGGCGAGCAGCTTTGCGTGCGGGTCTTCCTTGCGGATCGCGCGCAGGGCCGTGGGCGCGGTGAACAGTGCCTTCACGCGATGCTGTGCGACCACGCGCCAGAACGCGCCGGCATCCGGCGTGCCCACGGGCTTGCCCTCGTAGAGCACCGTCGTGGAGCCGTTCAGCAGCGGGCCGTAGGTGATGTAGGAATGCCCGACCACCCAGCCCACGTCGGAGGCGGCCCAGAAGATGTCCCCGGGCAGGATGTCGTATATGTAGCGCATGCTCCACGCCAGCGCGACGAGGTAGCCGCCGGTGTCGTGCACCACGCCCTTGGGTTGTCCCGTGGTGCCCGAGGTGTAGAGGATGTAGAGCGGGTGCGTGGCCGCCACGCTGACGCAGGCGGCAGGTCCGGCCTGGCGCACGGCGGCATGCCAGTCGATGTCGCGCCCGGGCACGAGCGCAGCCGTCGCCTCGCGGCGCTGCAGGATCAGGCAGTTGCGCGGCTCGTGGTGCGCGAGCTCGATGGCGTGGTCGAGCAGCGGCTTGTACTCGATGACCCGGTTCACCTCGATGCCGCAGGAGGCCGAGAGCACCACGACCGGTTGCGCGTCGTCGATGCGCACCGCGAGTTCGTTGGCGGCGAAGCCACCGAACACCACCGAGTGGATGGCGCCCAGGCGTGCGCAGGCGAGCATCGCCATCACCGCCTCGGGGATCATCGGCATGTAGACCAGCACGCGCTCGCCCTTGCCGACTCCCAGTGCCTGCAGCGCGCCGGCCAGCCGTGCGACCTCGTCGCGAAGCTCGGCAAAGGTGTAACTGCGCACCGTGCCCGTCACGGGGCTGTCGTGGATCAGCGCGGCATCGCCGCCGCGCCCCGCATCGATGTGGCGATCCAGCGCGTTGTGGCAGGCGTTCAGCTCGCCGTCGGGGAACCAGCGGTCGAAGGGCGTGCGGCTGCGGTCGAGGATCGTGCGCGGCGGCACGCTCCAGTCGATGGCGCGCGCCGCCTCGCTCCAGAAGCCCTCGGGATCCGCCAGCGAGCGTGCATGCAGTTCACGTTGCGTCGATGCCATGCGATATCCCTCCGCATTCGTGGGTTCGGCTTTAGCCGAACATTGCGCCGGGCGGTATCCGGGCCCGATGTCCGGCTGAAGCCGGACCCACAGCCGGACCTACGGCTTGCCGAGGAACTCGCAGAGGTAGGCTGCGGGACCGCCAACGGCCTGGACTTCGAAGCTGCTGTCGGCAGGGACCTCGAAATAGGTACCTGCCGCATGGTTCTGCCACTCGCCTCCGGGCAGGCGTGCGCGCAGTTGTCCGCTCACCACCGTCATGCGTTCGGCGTCATCGGTATTGAAGCGGTACTCGCCGGGCGCGATCGCGCCGACGGTCGCTATCAGTCCGTGGCGCGAAAAGCCCACGCTCTGCACCTGTCCGTCGAAATAGGAATTGTGTTTCAGCACCTTGCACTACCCCCTCGTGGAAGATTGGATGTCCGCGTTCACAGGTTGCTCCCGGCCGCACAAAAAAACGGCGGCGTATCCAACGCCGCCGCTACGTCTCCGGGGCTGGACGGCTGCCCGGACCGGGCACCATGCCAGCGACCCGCCGGGCGTCCGGTTTCAGCCCGCTTCACGCCTCAAGCGCGGTCCAGGTTCATGACCTTCGTCCAGGCATCGACGAAGTCGCGCACGAACTTCTCGCGAGCGTCGTCGGCAGCATAGACTTCCGCGACCGCGCGCAGCTCGGAATTCGAACCGAACACGAGGTCGACGGGAGTGGCCGTCCACTTGAGCTTGCCGGTCTCGCGATCGAGTCCCTCGTAAACTCCCTCGGACCGGGACGACTTCGCCCATTTCGTGGACATGTCCAGCAGGTTCACGAAGAAGTCGTTGCTCAGGGTTCCGGGGCGATCGGTCAACACGCCGTGTGCCGCGCGCCCGGCGTTCGCGTCCAGGGCGCGCATGCCACCGACCAGCACGGTCATCTCCGGCACCGTCAGGGTCAGGAGGTTCGCGCGCTCGACCAGCATTTCCGTCGGCGACAGGCGGTTGTCCTTGCCGAAGTAGTTGCGGAACCCGTCCGCAGTCGGTTCGAGCACGGCGAAGGACTGCACGTCGGTCTGCGCCTGCGCTGCGTCGGTGCGACCCGGGGTGAACGGAACCTGCACCTCATGCCCGGCCTTCTTCGCGGCCTGTTCGATGGCCGCGGCTCCGCCCAGGACGATCACGTCGGCGAGCGATACCTTCTTGCCACCGCCGAGTGCGCCGTTGAAGTCTTTCTGTATGCGCTCCAGGCTTGCGAGCACCTTCGACAGTTCCTTCGGATCGTTGACCTCCCAGCCGCGCTGCGGCTCGAGGCGGATGCGCGCCCCGTTGGCGCCGCCACGCATGTCGGTGCCGCGGAAGCTGGCCGCGGACGCCCAGGCGGTCCGGACGAGGTCGGACGTGCCCAGGCCGGAGTCGAGGATCTTCGTCTTCAACCGCGCGATATCGTCGGCGCTGATGAGTTCATAATCGACGGCCGGGACCGGATCCTGCCACACCAGCTGTTCTGG
>JAGPES010000106.1 GCA_018057015.1 Pseudomonadales bacterium
GGCACTCCGAGATCGCGCTGGATCTCCAGTGCCTCGTCCTTCCACAGCTGCCCGGCCTTGTGCAGGTGGCCGTGGATGTCCAGGTCGATGTCCGCGCGATCGAAGCACTGGTAGCGGTGCACGTCGAAGAGCACGTTGCGGAAACCCGGTTCCTGGAACAATCCGAGAAATTCGCGGTGCGAGCGGAAGCCGTCGTGGAACATCACCGCGACCCGATCCGACGGGCAATGGATGCGGATCGCCAGGTTCGCGCGCCGGTAGTAGTCCTTGAGCAGATCCGTGGGCACGTCCCCGTGCGGCTCGTTCAGCACCTCGATGGCGTGCAGGCAGGACCGGCTGCGATAGCGCGCGGCGAGCCGCCCCAGCACCTCGACCGAGTGTGCCAGGTACTCCTCGCGCGTGTGCCACTCGCAGACGTCCTTGATGCCGCCGTTGTCGAAGCCGTTCTGGCAGCCCGGGGCGGCGTGCAGGTCCAGCACCACGCGCAGCCCGAACTCCTCGGCCCAGTCCATCGCGCGGTCCAGTATCTCGATGCCACCCTCGACGAAGGGGTGGGGGTTCGCGCCGTAGCTCCGGTGATACGGATACGGCGCGCCGAAGATCCAGTGCCCGAGCGGGATGCGCACGGCGTTGATGCCGCGCTCGGCGAGCCAGGCGAAATCCGCGCGCGTGATGAAGCTGTCCCAGTGCGCACGCAGCCGCGCCGGGGCTTCCGCGCCCAGTTCGGCACACCATGTGGTCTCATCGGTGGCCGTGAGCCCGGCGAACAGGCTCGGCTTCATCCACTTCTCCAGCACCAGCCAGCCGCCGAGGTTCACGCCGCGCAGGCGCATGTTCGCCGTGGTGTCTTCCATGGGAATCGCTCCGTCGGGTTTTGCGGACGTTTATACTTCGCCGCGTGGCAGCGGTGGCGCGAGGCAGATCAAAAATGGAACAGATTCCCGCGGCGGCGCCGGCCGGCCGGCGCGCCCTGGTGATGCTCGCGGCAGGCTGCGCCGCGTGGCTCGCGCTGCTGTACGCCTTCCGCTTCGGCTTCATGGAAATCGAGGCCGAGTCCGATCCCTGCCTCAGCGACCCTCTCGGCGCACTGTGTCGCGCCCGCGCCGTGATCGGCATGTCGATCCACCTGCAGCTGTTCGGCAGCGCGGCGCTGGTGCTGGCGCTGCTGGCCAACCTGCGCCTGGGCCGCGTGCGTCGCGCCGTCGCCATCGCCGGACTGTTCGCCGCGCTGCTCGCGCTGGTGATGTACAACGTGCGCTACGGTGCGCCGGCCGTGGTGATCGCGGTGATCGCGCTGGCCGACCTCGGTTTCCTGCCCGGCGCGCGCCGCCCGCTGTAGGCGGGCCGTGCCCGTGACCGTCCCTGTGGGTCGGGTTTCAACCCGACAAGGGTTCGGAAACGCCGAACCCGCCGCCTGCCCGCACGCAGCTGTCGGCATGAATGCCGACCCACATCGAGTACCGACCCACACCGAGTACCGACCTACACCACGCGCATGCCGCCACGCAGCAATCCCGTCGCCATCACGCCGCTCACGGCGAGCCAGCCCAGCGCCTGCAGGTTCAGCAGTGTTTCCTGCCACAGCACCGCGGGCATGCACAGCACCAACAGCAAGCCCAGCGCGCGGTTGCGCTCGCGCCACGGGCCACTGCGCGGCGCGAACAGCCACGCGGCCAGCGCCGGCGCCACGAACACCGCCAGCGGGAAGTGGCGATAGCGCGAGTCGAAGGCGAGCCCCAGCATCTCGATGGCCGCCAGCGCCGCGGCAGAGCCGATCAGCGCATCGTGCCAGCGTGCCCGCGGACTCCCGCGCAGGCGCCGGCAACCCAGCCAGCCGAGCACGAGGGCAACGGCGGCCAGCAGCAGGAACCAGCCGGTTTCGGTCGCGCTGCGGCTGAACAGCCGCATCTGCTGCAGGTGGAACACCACGCCGTTGGCAGCAGCCGCGGCGAGCAGCACGGCGCCCGGCGCGCGCCAGCCACTACCCGCCAGCAGCAGCACCGTGCCGAGCGCGAGCGACAGCGCCATGCAATTGCGCCACCCGGGCAGGTTCGACACCGGCCCGCGCAGGATGTGCTTGTCGTTGCGCGCGGCGTCGAACACTCCCCAGTAACCGCCGACGGCCCCCTCCTGCGCGCGCTTCCACGGCTGGTCGAAGGCCTCGATCAGGTTGTAGTGCCAGCCCTTGGCCTCGGCGTGCGCCACGAAGCCGCGCACGAAGCGCGCCTCGTTCACGCGACCCGGCACGGCGCCTTCGCGCTGGCGTCCCTGCGAGGGCCAGCCGGTCTCGCCGATCAGGATGTCCATGCCGGGAAAGACCTTCGCCGTCGCGTCGTGCGCGTGCGTCACCGCGGCGATCGCGGCATCGATGTCGCTGGGGTCGTTCTCCCAGTAGGGCAGCAGGTGGATGGTGACGAAGTCGGCGCCGGCGACGATCGACGGGTTCTGCAGCCAGAACTCCCACACGTCGCCGTAGCTCACGGGCTGCTGCACCGCCGCCTGCACGCGCCGCAGGTAGCCGAGCAGTTGCTCCGCGGTGCGCTCCCGGCGCAGCAGCACCTCGTTGCCGACCAGCACCGCGCTGATGACGTCGGGATGACGGTTCGCGAGCGCGATCAGGCCGGCGATCTCGCGCTCGGTGTCGGCGTCGTCGCGGCTCACCCACGCGCCGGCGATCACCTTCATGCCGAAGTCGCGCGCCACCTCCGGGATCTGCTCCATGCCGCGCACGGAATAGATGCGCACGCATCCCACCTGCGGCGACAGCTGCGCCAGATCGCGCTCGAGACGCGCGCGATCCACGCTGAACGCCATCGGGGTCTCGGCACCGGTGAAGGGCGTGTACGAGGCGCACTGCAGGCGCTTGCCCGCGGCCAGCTCGCCGGGCACGTGTTGCTCGCGCCCGAGCAGCCACCAGAACGCCACGCTGGCCGCCACAGCGGCCAGCAGCACGAGCAGGCCCCGCGAACGCGACATCTCAGCTGGCCGGCTGCGTCAGCGTGAGCGGGCTCTCGCGCGGCGGCATCACCGCCAGGAAGGACATCACCACGGCGGCGAGGTAGGCCAGCGACTGCAGCAGCAGCATCGCCAGCCAGGCGTAGGCATCGGTGGTGTCCATCTCGTGCACCACCAGCAGCCCGGCCATCGCGCCCCACAGCAGGATCAGGATGTAGAGCTCCTCGCGCGCCTCGGCCAGTGCCTGCAGCATGCCGCCGTGCCCGCTCATTTTCGGGGTGCGGAAGAACGGGATGGTGCGCGTCACCAGCCCGTAGATCACCGCCTTGCCGATGGTGTGGGACAGCGCCAGCCCGGCCACCGCGGCCCCGATCGAGGTGCCGACGGGCACGCGCATGTGGCGCAGGTACACGTACAGGATCTTGGCCAGCTTGCCGAAGAACAGCAGCAGCGGCGGCATGGCGAAGATCATCGCCGGCGGCAGCGCCTGCTTGGGAACCAGCAGCATCGCGGAGGTCCACACCAGGGCACCGGCGGTGAAGAACAGGTTGAGACCGTCGGCGCACCACGGCAGCCAGCCGGCGAGAAAATGGTAGCGCTGCCCGCGCGTGAGCTCGGTATTGCGTCCGAGGAACAGCATGCCGGCGTGGCGCTTCATGATCTGCATCGCGCCGTAGGCCCAGCGGAAACGCTGCTTCTTGTAGTCGATGAAGCGATCCGGCATCACGCCGCGACCGTGCGACTCGAGAACGTAGGCCGCGGAATAGCCGGCAGCGAACACGCGCAGTCCCAGGTCCGCGTCCTCGGTGATGGTCCATTCGCCCCAGCGCAGCTTGTCGAGCAGGTCGCGGCGGATCATCGTCATCGTGCCGTGCTGGATGATCGCGTCGCGGTCGTTGCGCGTCACCATGCCGATGTGGAAGAAGCCCTTGTACTCGGCGTAGCAGAGCTTCTTGAACAGCGACTCGTCGCCGTCGCGGTAGTCCTGCGGCGCCTGCACCACCCCGATGCGCGGGTCGGCGAAATGCGGCGTCAGGTACTGCAGCCAGGTCGGCTCGACCAGGTAGTCGGCGTCGATCACCGCCACGATCTCGGCATCCGGCGCGGTACGCCCCAGCGCATAGTTCAGCGCGCCCGCCTTGAAGCCCGCCAGCGGCCGCTCGTGGAAGAAGCGAAAGCGCGGCCCGAGCAGCCGGCAATGCTCCTCGACCGGGCGCCAGGTCGCCTCGTCGGGAGTGTTGTTGTCGATGACGATGACCTCGAAGTTGTCGTAGTCGAGCCGCGCCAGCGCATCCAGCGTGCGGATCATCATCTCGGGCGGCTCGTTGTAGCAGGGCACGTGCACCGAGACCCTGGGCCGGCGCCCGCCGGTCTCGCGCACCGAGGAGAAGGCCCGCCGCCGCGTCGCCCAGATGGTTTCGGCGAGCTCGTGCGCCTCGGTGAACAGCACCGTGAACACGCCGATCGCCGAGAGCACCAGCATCGCGCCCAGCACGTATTCGAGCAGGCCCAGGTACTGTCGCGAGTAGTCGTAGGCGACGAACACCAGGAACGAGGCCACCACGAAAGCCACCATGGCCAGGAAGGCCCGCCCGCGCTGCTTGAGGCCGGAGCCGTCGATCAGCAGCAGGCCGAAGGCGAGCACCGCGAGCACGATCGAGACCGCGGCGAGCGTGCGCCACTCCGGAATCGCCACCACGGGTCCGGTGAACGGGAACTTCTGGTTGCGCTCCATGTTGTAGACGCCCCAGTAGGCGCCGACGTCGCCCTCGTCGCCGGTCTTCCACGGCTGGTCGAAGGCCTCGATCACGAAATAGTCGTAGCCCGCGCTGTTGAGCCTGTTCAGCAGCGTGCGCAGGTAGATAGCCTGCTCGGCGGGCTTCGCCTCCGCCTGGCCCTGGGCGCGGCCGTGGGAGGGCCAGCCCACCTCGGCGAACAACACGCGTTTCTTCGGGAACTGCGCGCGGATCTGCCTGGCGCGCTCCAGCGTGCCCTCCACCGCGTATTCCGAGGGCTCCTTCTCCCAGTAGACCAGCACGTGAGCCGCGATCACCTTCACGTGATCGGCGAGCTCGGGGTACTTCATCCAGATGTGCCAGGGCTCGGCCGTGGTGACGCGCACCTTCACCGCATCGCGCACGCGGTCGACGTATTCCGTGAGTTGCCCGAGCGTGACGTCGCCGCGATACAGCGCCTCGTTGCCGACGATCACCAGGTCGATGTTGCGCTCGCGGTTGGCGATGTCGATGGCGCGGTTGATCTCGTACTCGTTGGCGACGAGATCGGTGCTGATCCACACCCCCAGCGTCACGTTCATGCCGTATTCCTGCGCCAGCCTCGGGATCTCGCCCAGGCTGTCGCGTACCGAGTAGGTGCGCAGGCGCGTCGTCTGCTTGCTCAGCATCTCGATGTCGGCCGCTATCTCCTGCTCGCTCGGATAGATGTTGCGCGTCGGATCCTGGCCGTCGCGAAACGGCGAGAACGAGTAGCCCCAGACGTTTTCGGGAAACTCCGGCACCGCGACGGGCCGGTTGAAATAGGCCCAGAGACCGGCACAGGTCGCCGCGATGCTCACCAGGATCGCCAGGTTCAGGATCAGGTTGCGTCGTCTGTGCATCTGCGTGCGAACCACTCGGGGAGATCAGCCGCGCGCGGCGGCGGGTACGGGACCGTGGCGGGCCGATTCTATAGGCGCCGCCAACCGGCAGCCAGACGCGCACGCCCGGTTGTGGAGCATTCCCACGCGATCGCCGGCACCTTGCGGCTCAGGAAACGAAGGCGGCGTAGATCGCGCGTACCGCGGTCGGGTAGTCCTCGGGCGCCACGCCCACGATGATGTTCAGCTCGGACGGGCCCTGGTTGATCAGGCGCACGTTCACGCCGGCGCCGGCCAGCGCGGCGAAGACCTTCGCCGCGATGCCCACCGCGTGCGCCATGCCCTCGCCCACGATCGCGATCAGCGCGATGCGCGGCACGAAGTCGAGCTCGTCGGGCTGCAGCGTGCGGCGAATGTCCGCCAGCACCTGCTCCGCCTGGCCCTCGATCTGCGCGGCGTCCACCACCACGCTGACGCTGTCGATGCTCGACGGGCAGTGCTCGAAGGCGACGCCGTGATGCTCCAGGATGCCGAGCAGGCGGTAGACGAAGCCGACCTCGCGGTTCATCAGGTGCTTGCCGATGGTGATCATCGCGAAGTTGGTCTTGCCCGCCACGCCCGCGATCAACGTGTTCTTCTCGACCTCGGGAGAAAGCCTCGCGACGATGCGAGTGCCGGGATGCGAGGGCTCGTTGGTGTTGCGGATATTGACCGGGATGCCCACCTCGCGCACCGGCGCCATGGCCTCGTCGTGCAGCACCGAGGCGCCCATGTAGGACAGCTCGCGGATCTCGGCGTAGGTGACCTCCGCCATCGGCCGCGGATTGTCGACGATGCGCGGATCGGCCATCAGCAGTCCGGACACGTCGGTCCAGTTCTCGTAGAGCGCCGCGCGGGCGGCGCGCGCCGCGATCGCGCCGCTCACGTCGGACCCGCCGCGGGAAAAGGTGCGCACGTGGCCCTCGGCGTCGCGGCCGTAGAAGCCCGGCACCACGTAACGACCCTGCGGGTCGGAAAGGCGCGCGCCGAGTTGCGCGTAGCTGTCCGGATCCACGATGCCCTGGGGCCCGATCACGATGCACTCGGCCGCCTCGACGAACTCGGCATCCAGGTAGGCCGCCAGCAGGCGGGCGCAGAAGTGCTCGCCGCGCGATGCGGCGTAATCGGCGCTGACGCCGCTGGCGAACTCCCCGCGCAGCTGTTCCAGCTGCGCCTCGATCCCGACCGCGAGCCCGAGCTCGCGCTCGATACTGACGTAACGGTCCACGATCTGCGCGAAGGGCGAGGAGAAATCCGCCTCGATGCTGGCCGCGTGGTGGCACAGGTAGAGCAGGTCCGTGATCTTGGCGTCCCTGGCGTCGCGCTTGCCCGGCGCCGAGGGCACCACGATGCGCCGCCGCGGATCGGCCTCGACGATGGCGCGAACCTTGCGGAACTGCTCGGCGCTGGCAAGGCTGGAGCCGCCGAACTTGCAGACGATGCGTGAGGAGGATTCCGGGTGCATGGGGTTTTCCGTCCTGGGTGATCCGAAGCCGGCCGCTGCGCGGCGTCGGGGCAGCGCCGGCCAGGGCGGCGCGCATTTTCGCATCCCGGCGCGAAACTAAACAGATCACCTTTTCCCGTTATCCGTCCCGTGCCGCCAGTTCGAGCGGCAACAGCACGCCGGCAGGCCTGGCCTCGGCGAGTGCCGCGGGCTGCGCGATGCGCAGGCGTGCCGGATCCACGCCGCGCGCCTCCAGCTCGGCCACCACTGCCTCGGCGCGCGCGCGCGCCAGCGCCTGGAGCTCCGCGGCCGGTTCGGGCGTGCCGTGCACCAGGTGCAGGTACAGCGCGCGGTAGTACTCGTGGTCCTCGCTGGCGCGCCCCACCAGCGCGAACGCGGGATTCACGCGCACGGGTTCGCGACCCTGCTCGCGCGCGAACGCCGCGGCGAACGCATCGGGCGCCTCCTCGCCCTCTCGCGCCTCGAGCAGTTTCTCCAGCGCGCGCTGGCTCTTCGCCTCGTCGTAGGCCACCGCGCCCGGATCCTCGCCGGGCTCGAGCTCGAGCCCCAGCTCCGCGGCGTGCGCGCGGCGCACGAACAGCCGCCGCACCGCGTAGCCATCGCGCGCCGCAGCGACGCCGGGCCGTACGTCCACGCCGAGGCGCGGCCGCGCCGCGAGCGCCTCGGCCAGCTGCGCGATGCGCTCGCGCTCGCGCGGCATCAGTACCGCGCTGCCCGAGCTGAAACGCACGGCGGCGAAGGATTCGTTGTCCGCCCCGCCGCCGAACAGCCCGCCCAGCGCGCGGAACGGCGCCGTGACCACGCCGGTGATCAGCTTGCCGATGGCCTGCCCGATCACGTGGCCGTAGCTGAACTTCGGATCGCCGACGTCGCCGCTGACCGGCACCTCGACATCGATGCGCCCCTCGGCATCGCTCAGCAGCGCGATCGCGAGGTCGAGCGGCAGGTCGAGCGCGCCGGGGCTCTCCATCTTCTCGCCCAGTTGCACGTCCTGCAGCACGATGCGGTTCTGCCCGGCAAGGGCCTGGTCCTGCATCTTGTAATCGAGCGCCACGTCCATGTCGCCGCGCACGATGGTGCGGCCGGCGAAAGTCGCGCTGTAGGGCGACAACGGGTTCATCGCGATGTTGCGGAAACGGACTTCGATGTCCGTGAAGCGCGTCGGATCGAAGGGCGCGAGCCGGCCGTCGATCGCGACCTCGCCGAACTCGCCCACGCGCCCGGCGAAGGCCAGCGTGGCGCGGCTGTCGGTGGCCGAGGAAACGCCCCGCGCGGAACCGTTCAACTGCTCGATGAGCGCTGCGAACGGCAGCACCAGGCTGTTGTCCGCGAAGTCCACCGTGGCATTCTCGACGCGCACGCGCTCCACCGTGACGGGGAACGGCGTCGCGGCCCCGTCGCCCGGGGCCGGGGGCGGCGCCGGCGCATCTGCTGCCGTCGGCGGCGGCGCGCGCAGCACCTGCGCGAGGTTGGTGCTGCGGTCCTTCATCACCACGATCTTCGCGCCCGGCTCGGACAGGCGCAGCTCGCGCACCGACAGGCGGTCCGGACCGAGGCCGAAGTCCACGCCCGTGGCCAGCAGTTTGCGCCACGCCAGGAAGCGCTCGCCGCTGGCGGCCTCGGTCAGCAGCAGCCCCTCCACGCCCGCGCTGCCGCTCGCCTCGAACACGGGCTCGCCGTCGGCGCCGCGACGGTAGGCCACAGCGGCATCCGCGAACAGCGCGCCGGAACCCAGCGCCAGCGTGGTGCGCTGCGCCACCAGCGGCGCCAGCGGCGCCAGCGGCAGCTGCTCGACCTCCAGTTGCAGCGACGCCGCGCTGCCATCCGCGGCCGCGCTGCCGCGCAGGCCGATGCTGCCGCCCTGCGCGATCGGCAGCGCGGCCTCGATGGCAAGCGGCGCGCTGCCGGCGGTGTCGATGTGACGCAGCACGAGCCTGCCGCCGGCGAC
>JAGPES010000107.1:0-7696 GCA_018057015.1 Pseudomonadales bacterium
TCCGAAACAGACCAGCTTCTGCCGCAACCCGGCCTGCGACGGTGCCGAGTTCGAGGAAGTGCCGCTGTCACGCCGCGGCCGCGTGTGGTCCTGCACCAACGCCTCCTACCAGCCCCCGGAGCCCTTCGTGGCGCCAGACCCCTTCGTGCCCTTCACGATCGCGGCCGTCGAGCTCGAGGCCGAGCGCATGGTGGTGCTGGGACAGGTCGTGGCTGGCGTCGAGGTCACCGACCTCGAGGTCGGCCAGGAAATGGAGCTGGTGCTCGACACCCTCTACACCGATGCCGAGTCGGAAAAAATGATCTGGAAATGGAAACCCGTGGCCTGAGGAGACGGCAAGCATGAGCAATGACATCGCCATTCTCGGCGTCGGGATGCACCCCTGGGGCAAGTGGGGCCGGAACTTCGTCGAATACGGCGTGCACGCGGCACGCGCCGCGATCGCCGATGCCGGCGTGCGCTGGCAGGACATCCGCTTCGTCTCGGGCGCCGCGACGATGCGCTGCGGCTACCCGGGCTACGTCGCCGGCGCGACCTTCGCGCAGGCGCTGGGCTGGCAGGGTGCCGAGGTGAACACCTCCTACGCGGCCTGCGCCTCGGGCTCGCAGGCACTCGCCGCGGCGCGCGCGAAGATTCTCGCGGGTGAATGCGAGGTCGCGCTGGTAGTTGGCGCCGACACCACGCCGAAGGGCTTCCTCGCGCCGGCCAAGGGCTATCGCCCCGACGACCCCGACTGGGTGCGCTTCCTGGTCGGCATCACCAACCCGACCTACTTCGCGCTGTACGCGCGCCGGCGCATGGACCTCTACGGCGACACCGAGGAGGACTTCGGCCTGGTCAAGATCAAGAACAGCGAGCACGGCTTCACGAACCCGAACGCGCGCTACCGCAAGAAGTTCACGATGGACGACGTGCACGCCTCGCCGATGGTCGCGCATCCGCTCAGGCTGCTGCAGATCTGCGCGACCTCCGACGGCGGCGCGGCGCTGGTGGTGTCGAGCATGGACTACGCGCGGCGCATCGGGCGCGGCGACGCGGTGCGCGTGGCGGCGATATCGACCGTTACCCCGACCTTCGCCAGCGAAGTGGTGGAGATGCCCGACATCGCCACCGACTCGGCCGCCGCGGCCGGCGTCGAAACGCATCGCTTCCGCGCCTCGCTGCCGGTGAAAGCCTACGAGGAAGCCGGCATCGCGCCGCGCGACGTGAGCGTGGCCGAGGTTTACGACCTGTCCTCGGCGCTCGAACTCGACTGGATGGAGGACCTGCAGCTGTGCGCGCGCGGCGAGGCGGCGCGCATGGTGCGTGCCGGCGAGACGCGCATCGGCGGGCGGGTGCCGGTGAACCCCTCGGGCGGCCTGGCCTGCTTCGGCGAGGCGGTGCCCGCGCAGGCGCTGGCACAGGTCTGCGAACTCACCTGGCAGCTGCGCGGCCAGGCCGGCGAGCGCCAGGTCGCGGGCGCGAAGGTCGGCATCACCGCGAACCAGGGCCTGTTCGGCCACGGTTCCTCGGTGATCGTGAAGCGTTGAGCGCGAGCCGACGCACCAGCGCATGAGCGAGCTGCACGACCTCTTCGCGAACAACCGGCGCTGGGCCGCCGCGATCCGCGAGCGCGATCCCGCGTTCTTCGAGACGCTGGCGAAGCAGCAGTCGCCGCAGTACCTGTGGATCGGCTGCTCCGACAGCCGCGTGCCGGCCAACGAGATCGTCGGCCTGATGCCGGGCGAGGTGTTCGTGCACCGCAACGTCGCCAACGTGGTGGTGCACACGGACCTCAACTGCCTCTCGGTGCTGCAGTTCGCGGTCGACGTGCTGAACATCAAGCACGTCATGGTCGTGGGCCACTATGGCTGCGGCGGCGTGGCCGCGGCGCTGCGCAACCGCAAGCTCGGGCTGGCCGACAACTGGCTGCGCCACGTGCAGGACGTGCAGAAGAAGCACGCGGCCGGCTTCGCGGCCAGCGGCGTCGACGAGTTGCAGCTGATCGACCGGCTGTGCGAACTCAACGTGGTCGAACAGGTGCTCAACGTCTGCCAGACCACCGTGGTGCAGGACGCCTGGGCCCGCGGCCAGGAGCTCACGGTACACGGCTGGATCTACCGCCTGCAGGACGGGGAGCTGCGCGATCTGTGCGCCACCGCCGCGGACCCCGCCGAAGTCGACGGCGCGATACAGAACGCGTTCGCGCGACTCCCGCCGCTCGCTCCGTGAGTCGCCGATGATCCATCTTTCCGGCGTCGCGCTGGCGCGCGGCGCGAAACAGCTCCTGGCCGACGCGGAACTGCGCATCCACGCCGGCGAGCGCGTGGGCGTCATCGGCCAGAACGGCTGCGGCAAGTCGACGCTGTTCGCGCTGCTGCGCGGCGAGCTGACGCCCGACGCCGGGCAGGCGAGCGTACCCGCCGACTGGCGCATTGCCGCGATGGAACAGGAAGTCGTGGGCACGGATCGTCGGGCCATCGACTTCGTGCTCGACGGCGATACCGAGTTCCGCGCCCTGGAGGCCGGCATGGAGTCCGCCGGCGGCGAACAGCTCGGCGAGATCCACGCGCGCTTCGCCGCCATCGACGGTTACCGCGCCGCGGCGCGCGCGCACGAACTGCTCGACGGCCTGGGCTTCGCCACGGGCGAGCGCGAACGCACGGTGCGCGAATTCTCGGGCGGCTGGCGCCTGCGACTCGCGCTGGCGCGCACGCTGATGTGCCCCAGCGACCTGATGCTGCTCGACGAGCCCACCAACCACCTCGACCTCGACGCGCTGGTGTGGCTGGAGGCATGGCTGGCGCGCTACCCGGGCACGCTGATACTGATCTCGCACGACCGCGACTTCCTCGACAACGTCTGCAATCGCATCGTCGCCTTCGAGGGCGGCACGCTCGGCCTGTACCGCGGCAACTACTCGGCCTTCGAGCGCCAGCGCGCCGAGAAGCTCGCCAACCAGCAGCAGGCCTTCCAGAAGCAGCAGCAGCGCATCCAGCAGATCGAGGGCTTCGTGGCGCGCTTTCGCGCCCAGGCCACCAAGGCGCGCCAGGCGCAGAGCCGGCTGAAGGAACTCGAGCGCATGACGCGCATCGCACCCGCGCACGTCGACTCGGAGTTCACGCTGCGCCTGCCCTGTTACGAGCGCGTCTCGACGCCGCTGCTCAATTTCGAGCGCGCCGCGCTCGGCTACGGCGACACGGTCATCCTGCCGCGGGTGGAGTTCGGCATCATGCCGGCGCAGCGCATCGGACTGCTCGGGCCCAACGGCGCCGGCAAGTCGACGCTGATCAAGACCATCGCCGGCGAACTGGCGCCGCTCGCGGGGGTGCGCCACACCGGCGAACACCTGCGCATCGGCTACTTCGCGCAGCACCAGCTGGAGGCGCTGGACCTCGCGGCCTCGCCCTTCCTGCACGTGCAGCGCCTGAGCCCGGCGGCGAGCGAGCAGTCGATCCGCGACTTCCTCGGCGGCTACGGCTTCCACGGCGACCAGACACTGGCCACCGTGGGGAATTTCTCGGGCGGCGAGCAGGCGCGGCTCGCGCTCGCGCTGGTGGCCTGGCAGAAGCCGAACCTGCTGCTGCTCGACGAGCCCACCAACCACCTCGACCTCGAGATGCGCCACGCGCTGACGCTGGCGCTGCAGGAATACCCGGGCGCGGTGCTGATCGTCTCGCACGACCGCCACCTGCTGCGCAACACGGTCGACGAATTCCTGCTGGTGGCAGACGGGCGCGTCGAGCCCTTCGACGGCGACCTCGACGACTACCGCAGGCTGCTGCTGGAGAAGCGGGCAGCGCCGGCGGCCGACGCCGCGCCCGAGGGGCCGGTCGCGCGCGTGGATCGCCGCGACGAGCGTCGCCTCGCCGCCGGGAAGCGCGAACGGCTGCGCCCTTGGCGCCATCGCATCGCCAGCCTCGAGAAGGACATGGAGACGCTGCAGGCGGAGCTGCGCACGCTCGACGAGCGGCTGCAGGATCCCGCCCTGTACGAAGCGGCGCACGCGGGCGAGGTGCAGGACCTGCTGCGCCGCCAGGGCGCGCTGAAACAGGAGCTCGCCTCGTGCGAGGAAGACTGGCTCACCGCCTGCGAAGAGCTCGAAGCGCTGGATGCTTCGTAGCTCCGGCTTCAGCGGGTGTCGCAAAACCTCGCGCGACCTCGAACGAAGCGCTGTAGGAGCGCGCCATGCGCGCGATATCGCGGGCATGGCCCGCTCCTACACCCGAAAATCGCCGTATGCGCCGGTCCGGAAGGCGTTTTGCGACGCCCTCTTCAGCCGGACGATCACGCTTGCAGACCTACTGCAGCTGCGGCTTGATCTCCTCGATCACCCACTGCGCATAGTCCAGATACGCGTCGATATCCTGCATCGCCGGAATGGGCACCGCGCTGATCGTCACCCCGAGCTGCTTCAGCCAACCGAGACGGTCCACGATTTCCTGGGCGCTCATGCCGGGCCTCGCCCGCGGGTCGCGGTTGACCTTGTGCCCCTCCCCGACGCGCGAGGTCGCCACACCGTAAGACACCTCGAAGGGGCCACCCTTGAATGCCGGCCGGGACTTGATGAAGTCGATCCGCGCGGGAAAGTCCTCCGGCTTCGTGAGGAACGGCATCCAGCCCGAGGCGAAACGCGCGGCGCGCTCCAGGGCCGCGTCGGCATCGCCGCCCATCCAGATGGGCAGGTGCGGCTTCTGGAACGGCTTGGGCT
This sequence comes from Pseudomonadales bacterium, assembly GCA_018057015.1. GTDB lineage: Bacteria > Pseudomonadota > Gammaproteobacteria > Pseudomonadales > UBA5518 > UBA5518. The sequence goes on from JAGPES010000107.1 coordinate 4,691, forward strand.
CGAAGGCCACGTCCCTGAACGACACGTATTTGCCTTCGAAGCTCGGCGAATCCTTCGTCCAGAGCTCGATGATCGCCGCGAGATATTCGTCGCTGATCCGCCCGCGCTCGCGAAACGGCACTCCCAGGAGCCTGAATTCCTCTTCGAGCCAGCCCACGGCAAAGGTGACCGTGATCCGCCCGCTGCTCATCCAGTCGATGGTCGACAGGGCCTTGGCCGTGACGACGGGATGCTGCAACGGCAGGATGGTGATGCACGAATTGATGCGGATCCGGCTCGTCGCGCCGGCGATATAGCCCTGCGCTGCGGCGGCGTGGAAATAATGCGGCCCGGAAAGATCGACGTGGCTGCGCGGAATGATGAAGTGCTCCGGCACGGCGATCATGTCGTAACCGAGCTCTTCGGCGCGCCTGACCATGCGGGTCTGGTCCGCGCCCGTGACGCTCGCTTCCCACGGCTGCACCGTCGCCTTCAGCCTGAGCATGTGCGGCACGGGGAAAGTGAACTGCATGCGTGCTCCCTCGACATGTCGATGTGTCAGCGTCGCGGCCCGGAACAACCCGGGCACGGCCGGTGCATCGATCGATCCGCGCATGCGCGCGACCGCGCATCACCAGTGGCGATACGGTCGCTTCGCCAGGTTCGAGTTGTAGTAGCGCGGATCGCCTGAAACTTCCACGCCGAGCCACGCGGGACACTCGAAACACTCGTCCTCGCGCGCAAGCTCGATCTCGGCGAGCACCAGCCCCTCGTTGTCGCCGTGGAACACGTCCACTTCCCAGGTGTGCGCGTTGTGCGCCACGCGGTAGCGCGTCTTGTCGATCACGGGTCCCGCACAGAGCTCCGCGATGCAGACCTCGGCATGCGCCAGCGGGATCTGGTACTCGAACTCGCGCCTGCTGAAGCCCTCGGTGCGCCCCTTCAGCGTGAGCCACGCGCGCGTGCCGGCGATGCGCACCCGCACCGTGGCGCGATCGGTGCTGGCGATGTAGCCCTGCGTCAGGCGCTCGCCTTCGAGCCGCGCCAGAAATGCCGTGTCCGCGACCAGGAACTTGCGCTCGATCTCGACGGTCACCGCGTGACCTCGTATTCCTCCAGCAACGGCGCGCGCAGCTCGGCGCGGAACCTCCCGTACGGGAACGGGTACGACAACGCCTCGCCGTTGGCATCGAGGTACCAGCTGTTGCAGCCGCCCGCCCAGGCGGTTTTCTTCAGGCCCTTGCGCATCTCCTCCTTCAATTCGCGCGCGACGGACTCCCTGGGGTTCAGCGTCTTCACCACGCCGCGGCGGATCAGGTCGATGCACTGCATCACGTACCCGGCCTGGATCTCGGAGTTCTCGATGATCGACATGTTGCCGATCGGGCTGTACGGCCCGAACAGCACAAAGTAGTTCGGGAAGCCCGGCACGCCGATGGTGCGATACATCAGCGGGCTCCCGCCCCAGGCATCGCGCTGGCTGAGGCCGTCCTGCCCGTACACCTCGACCGTGGTCTTGTAGGGGTAGAAGCCCGTCGATAGCACCAGTACGTCGAGCTCGACCACCGTGCCATCCCTCAGCTGCACGCCCCCGGGCACGATGCGCGCGATGCCCTCGGTCACCAGCTGCGCGTTCTCCTTCTGGATCGCCGGATAGAAATCTTCCGAGACCACCACGCGCTTGCAGGCGACCTGGTAGTCGGGCGTGAGCTTGCGGCGCAGTTCAGGGTCGCGGATGGTCTCCAGGTTCGCGCGACAGGCGCGCTCGATGCCCCACATCAGGAAGCGGTTGCCCACCACCGCGCGTCCGAACAGCTGGAACATCTGCAGGTTCATCCAGTGGTCGAAGCGTGCCAGCCAGCGGTGCTTGCGCCGGCGCTGCCTGTAGCGTTCCGTAAACTTGCGGTCCGGCCCCGGCAGCACCCACTGCGGCGTGCGCTGGAACAGGTAGAGCCGATCGACCTTGTCCACGATGCCGGGCACCACCTGTGCGGCCGTCGAGCCGGTGCCGATGATGCCCACGCGCTTGCCGCGCAGGTCCACCGTGTGATCCCAGCGCGCCGTGTGGAAACACGGCCCGGCAAAGCTGTCCAGCCCCTCGATATCGGGATAGCGCGGATGGTGCAGCGCGCCCACCGCAGAGACCAGCACGTCGGCGCGCTCGGTCTCGCCGTTGCCGAGACGGATATCCCACTGCGCACCGTTCCAGCGCGCCTCGCTGACCTCGCAGCCGAAGGTGATGAATTCGTGCAGGCCGTACTTGGCGCCGACGCGCTCGAAGTAGCGCTGGATCTCCTCGCCGCGCCCGAAGCGCCAGTTCCACTCGGTGTTGGGCTCGAAGGAATAGGTGTAGGCGGGGGAGAAGACGTCGCAGGCGATGTTGGGATAGGTGTTCTCGCGCCAGGTGCCGCCGAGCTTCGCGGCCTTTTCGCAGACGCGGAAATTCGTGTTGCCCGCCTCCTTGAGCCGGATCGCCATCAGCAGCCCCGACATGCCAGCGCCGATTATCACGACCCGTGGCTGGGACGTGCGGTCTGCGTGCGGCGAGTCGGCATCGATGCGGGCCTGCATGTTCATTCGCGGGTTGCTCCACGGCGGCGTGAGTCCAGTTGCGCACATTATTGGAAACGCCCGCGGCGGGAAAGCGGCGCGGGGTTACGATCCGATGACGGCGTCCCGGTGCCTGCAGCAGCAGGGTCCGGGCACCTGTGGGTCGCCATTCATGGCGACAGCGGCATTGATGGCTGCAGCAGCATCCGGAGGAGGCAGTCGTCGGCATGAATGCCGACCCACATCGAAGAATCAGGACAGCAGCCCTGATGCCTGCAGCAGCAGGGTCCGGGCACCTGTGGGTCGCCATTCATGGCGACAGCGGCATTGATGGCTGCAGCAGCGTCCGGGGAGGCAGTCGTCGGCATGAATGCCGACCCACATCGAAGAATCAGGACAGCAGCCCTGATGCCTGCAGCAGCAGGGTCCGGGCACCTGTGGGTCGCCATTCATGGCGACAGCGGCATTGATGGCTGC
>JAGPES010000107.1:7796-8999 GCA_018057015.1 Pseudomonadales bacterium
AGCAGCATCCGGGGAGGCAGTCGTCGGCATTCATGCCGACCCACATCGAAGAATCCGGACAGCAGCCCTGATGCCTGCAGCAGCAGGGTCCGGGCACCTGTGGGTCGCCATTCATGGCGACAGCGGCATTGATGGCTGCAGCAGCATCCGGGGAGGCAGTCGTCGGCATGAATGCCGACCCACATCGAAGAATCCGGACAGCAGCCCTGATGCCTGCAGCAGCAGGGTCCGGGCACCTGTGGGTCGCCATTCATGGCGACAGCGGCATTGATGGCTGCAGCAGCATCCGGGGGAGGCAGTCGTCGGCATGAATGCCGACCCACATCGAAGAGTCGAGACAGCAGCCCTGATGCCTGCAGCAGCAGGTCCGCGCACCTGTGGGTCGCCATTCATGGCGACAGCGGCATTGATGGCTGCAGCAGCATCCGGGGAGGCAGTCGTCGGCATGAATGCCGACCCACATTTTTTTCAGGCCAGCTGGCTTGCAAAAAGCTCGGGCCGCGCGGAGAATCCGCATTGACCGCACAAGACCAGCTGCCATGCCGCGCATCGTCGACCACGAGCAACGCCGCGCCACGATCGCGCGCAGCGCCGCGCTCACGATCGCCGCGCTCGGCCTCGAGCGCGCCACGATGCGCGAGATCGCCGCGCGCTCGGGCGTCTCGAAGGGCATCGTCGAGCACTACTTCGCCAACCGCGAGGAGGTGATCGAGAGCGCGCTCGAATGGGCGAACGCGCGCTACGTGGGGCGAGAGGCGCGTCGCACGCGAGAACTGCAGGGGCTGGAGGCGCTGCGCGCGCGACTGCTGTGCGTGCTGCCGCTCAGCGCCCAATCGCGCGAGGAGTGGAAGATCCGGCTCTGCTTCTGGAGCCTCGCGGCCGTGGATCCTCAGGCGCGCCGGACGCAGCGCGCGCGGCTCGACCGGACCCGCGAGCGCTTCGTCGCTGATCTGGAGGCGGCGCGTGCGCTGGGGCAAATCCCTGCCGGCACGGACGCCGCGGCGGCCGCGAACGAACTGATCCACCTCGTCGCCGGCCTCGCCTGCGACGCGCTGCTCGACCCGGCCTATTACAACCGGGCCTACCAGCTCGCGACGATCGACAGGACCCTGAACCGGCTCGACGGGAGAACCGCACCATGAGCACCAACGACGACGCGCTGCTCGGCGCCGCCTGGGATGATTTCTGCGAGCAGCTGAAGAG
>JAGPES010000108.1 GCA_018057015.1 Pseudomonadales bacterium
CTTCACTTCTCTGAACCTCGACAGCCACGGCATTCTGGCGGCGCTCAACCCCGGCTGCACGAAGGTGCCTTTGGAGCGTGTCTCTGTGGATCTTGATGCCGGTTCGACTTTCCAGCGATGCAATCAGTTCATCGTTGGTGGCGAGAGGATTGGCCTGCACCAGGCCGACAAGAATCGCTCGATCATCATCAGAGAGTTTCAGAGGGCGCCCCAGCGTCGACATGAACGGGATCTTCCAGTTTGCAGGTGGTGCCGTCATTGTACGCTATTTTGTAAACACCCTCTCAGGGAGCGTCGCAAAACGCCTTTCGGACCGGCGCATACGGCGATTTTCGGGTGTAGGAGCGGGCCATGCCCGCGATATCGCGCGCATGGCGCGCTCCTACAGCGCTTCGTTCGAGGTCGTGCGAGGTTTTGCAGCACCCTCTTCGTCCGGACCTACGGCACGCCCAGCCACTCGCGGATGCGCTGATCGCGCTGCAGGCCGGTGATCATCGAGGCGCCGGCGTCGCGCAGCGCAACCACGGTGGCGGCCTGTATGGCTTCCTCGTCGGTCTTCAGGAAAGCGGTCGGCGTCTTGCCGTAGGCGGTGAATGCCCAGTGGCCGATTTCCGCGCCCTGCGGGTCGCGGATGCTGAGATCGTATTTCACCCAGATCTCGAACACCTTCGCCCGCGTGTCGTCGGGCAGCGCGAACTGGAAATCCTTCACGCTGGGCACGATGATCGCACTGACCCCGCCATCGCCGCGCGCCGGCGTTTCCAGCTCGCTGACGCTGGCGAATGTCGCGTCGAAAATGGTGCGGAACACCTGCAGCTGCGTCGCACCAAGGTTGATGGTCCATTCCTGGCCGGCGGGGCCGGGACGCTTCTCCTTGTGCGTGAACGTCCCGAAGCCGGCCGGATAATGCACACCCACGTGGACCGGCAGCGGTTCCACGAGGGGTTCGGGAAACTCGTTGAGGGGCCTCATCGTCACGAGCTTCGGGCCGCAGCCGGCGAGGCTGAAGGAGAGCAGCATCAGGAGCAGGGCAGTGCGCATCGTCGTCCACCGTGAATGCCCCCGGATCATAGGCACAATTGCGGCACCGATCCAAGCCGCGCAGGCGCTCCGCGCTAGCGATAGTCGTTCAGGCCGACGAAGGTGCCGCCGTTGCGCCACGCCAGGTCGCGCATCAGCGAGGCGAAGCGGATGCCGGTGACCTGCAGGTTGTCGGGGCGCGCGAACTGCGTCGGGAAACCCACGGCGTGGATCCGCACCAGCCTCTCGCCGTCCGATTCGCCGTTGATGCGGTCGACCACGTCGATCACCTGCGCGATCGAGCTGCCGGTGAACTCGTCGCCGAGCACGTACAGGCTGATCCTGCGCCCCGGTTCGTGGAAGGTGCGGATCGCCTGCACGATGCCCTCCACCGGGCTGCTGTTGCTGTAAGGGTTCCAGCTCGCGAAGCGGCTGATGATCGCGCGCCGGCGCGCCGGCGTGTCGGGGATCCACTGTCCGCGGTAGCTCGGGAACATGTACTCTCCCTCGTCGCTCATCACCTGCACCCCCTTCACCCGCGGGTAGAGGTCGAGGATGTTGATCATCTCGCGCTGCGCGCGCGGCCAGGCGTAATTGAACATGCTGCCCGAGGTGTCGATGATGAAGATCACGTACTCGCTGTCGACCGGGATGCCGCCGATCGCGTCGTTGCGCCGCCGGCCCTGCGCGCCGAGCAGGCGCTTCATCTCGTCGGTGAGGCGCTGCCTGGCGCTCTCGAGCTGGCCCACCAGGCGGCTGTTCACCTCGGCGTCGGTGCTGCTGGCGTGGTACTGGCCGCGGATCGCGGAGAGATCGCCCTCCAGGCGCGCCACCGATTCCAGCGATTCCGACAGCTGTTCGCGCCGTGCCGTTAGGTCGCGGTTCAGCACCACCGATTCGCCGCGCAGCCGGTGCAGTTCCTCCTGCAGCGCCGCGATCTGGCCCTTGAGGTCGCGCGTGCTTTCTTCCAGCACCAGCGGTTCGGCGATCTTCGTGATCATCAGCAGCAGGATGATCGCACCGAAACCGCAGCAGATCACGTCCAGGAAGGACAGGCTGAACTCCTCGGCGGTGCGGCGCGGCCTTCTCATGGCCAGTCGCTCGCCGGCGCGAGGAAGGCCCCGCGCGTGGCCATCGCGAGCTGCCAGAATGCCGAGGCCGCCATCGGGTCGCCTTCCATCGGCGCGAGGATCACGTTGACCGGGATGCCATCGGGCAGGCTGTTCAGCGCCTGGTTGAAGTATTTCAGCCGGTCGCGTCCGCTCGCCTTGGCGCCCGCCACGCCACTGCCCTGCGTGGGCAGGCCGTCGGTGATCAGGTAGATGTTGTCGGGCCTGGGGTTCATGGCGGCCGCGGCCTGGAAAGCGCCGAGCAGGCTGGTGCCGTCGGCGGGCGTGATCGCGTCGAGGCCCGCCACGGCCTTGTCGAGCTGCTCGCGGTTCGAGACCGCGAGCCACTTGCCCGCCGTGTCGGGCAGCACGGGCGCGGCCTTCGTATTGAACACGTAGACCTGGTATTCGCTGTCGCGTGGCAGCTGCGTGCTCAGCCAGTCGACGGTCGCGACGGCGCGCCGCCACTTGGGTGCGCGCCGCTGCACGGGCTCGGGCATGTTGCGCATGCGGATCACGTTGACGAGGGTGTTGTCGAGCATGCTCGCCGAGCGATCCAGCAGCACCAGGATGCGTCTGCCCCCGAGTTTCAGCCCGGTCAGGTACTGGCGGTCGCCGTCGCCGGTGAAGCGGCGCACGTCCGTTCCCTGCTGTTTCTCGCCTTCGGCGCGCAGCCGCTCGTTCTGTTCCTCCAGCTGCTTCAGGTCGGCCTTCAGCCGGTTCACGTGCTCGCTGGTGGCCAGGGTGTCCTTGTCCTCGGTGGAGAGCTCCTCGCGCCGGCGCCGGATCTCGGCGACGATCTCGCGCGAGCGGCCGCTGGCCTCGGCGGCCGATTCCTCGACCATCGCGATGGTGTTGCGCAGTTCCGCCAGTCCCTCGCGTCCCTCGCGCACCTCGCGTTCGAGGAAATTCACCTCGCCGATCAGGTCGCGGTTCGCTTCCTCCGAGCGCACCTCGCTCGCGTGGTCCATCACCAGGAACACGAGAATCGTTGCGCCGAATCCGCAGGACATGATGTCCAGGAAGGACAGGCTGAAGATCGAAAAGCTGCGGCGTTTACGCGCCATCGTCCGGGACCGGCGTCTCGGCGACCGCCCACAGCTCGGCGCGGCGCGCCGGCAGTGCGAGCCGCTGGCCGGCGCGCAGCACGGTAGCCGAGCGCACCGGCTCGCCGTCGAGTTCCAGCGCGAGGCCGGCGGCCGGCATGAGCCACCACCGGGCGCCATCCCAGCCCAGGGTGCCGGCCAGATCCGGTGGCAGGCGGCGCGTCAGCGTCCAGCCCTGCGCTCCCGCGCCCAGGTACAGGCTGCCGGGTGCGAGGCGCAGCGCGCGTGCGCCGGCGACGAGGTGGCTGGGAACGTCCGCCGCAGGCGCGGGCGCGGCCTCGTCACCGGCTGCGGACGCGGCGGACGCGGGCAGCGACGCGGGCGCCGCACCCGGCACTATCGTCGCTTCGGCGACGGCGGGCAGCCTGGTGACGAAGCGCAGCGCCGCGTCCTCGCAGCGGATCAGTGCGGCGTGGCGCAGACAGGCGCGGATGGCCGCATCCTCGGGCAGGCGGATCGCCTGCGGCAGCAGCCGTGCCAGGCGCGGCAGCGACGCGAGCCGTGCGCTGCACAGCAGCACGGCCCCGTGGCGCTCGCGCTGCACCGCATCGAGGATCTGCGCATAGACCGGTTGCGAGGCTTCCAGCACCTCGCCGATGCCGAGCTTGGCGTGATAGCTCGCGGTGCCGTTGCGCAGTTCCGCGTGCACGTCCTCGCCTTCCTCGAGCGCGGCCATCCACGCCGGCAGGCGGTCGTAGAGCTGCTGCTCGGTTGCGGCGGCGTGCATGGGGTCGAAGCGGCTGTGCTGGATGAAGCGCGCCGTCACCAGCTGCGCCCAGCGCTCCTGCAGCTGCAGCAGCCCGGCACCGGGCACGGTGTGCACGCGCTCGCGCGCGAGCATGTCGCCGTCGCGCACCAGGCGCGTGAGCACGCACTGGTGCAGCTGCAGATCGAGGTGCAGTGCGCTGCGCGGGACGTGCTCGGCGCTGGCTGCCGCGAGCGCGGCGTCGACCAGGCCCACGGCGCGGAACGAGGCGCGCTGCGCGATGCCGAGCAGCACCGCGAGCTGCTCGCGCGTGAAACTGCCCGGCACCGCAAGGATCAACTCCGCCGGATTGCCCGCCGCGGCAGCCAGCTGCTGCAGTTGCGCCCAGGCGAGGTCGGCGTGGTGGCGCGCGTGGCTGCGCGCGTTGTGCAGCGGTTCGGTGCCCAGGCGCAGCCAGAACTGGCTGACGGTCTGGCGCGGGTTGAGCCGTGCCTGCGCCAGCGCCGCCGCGCCGGTCACCACGGCATCGCGCGTCAGCGTCGCGAAGCCCGGGCTGCGCACGGACGCGCCGCTGCCGTCGCCGAGCAGCAGCGCAATGTCGTTCAGTTCCAGCACCGACAGCGTCACGCTCATGCCTCCCGCGTCACCTTGAGATGACCGAGCAGGCGCTCGTCGCAGTAGGCCTGGGCCTCGAGCACCAGCCGTTCCTGCTGCAGCTGCAGCTGGTGCATCAGGAACATCAGCAGGATGCTGATCACCAGCGCGACGAAGGTGGAGTTGAACGCCACGCCCAGCGCGTCGGTGACACCGGTGATGTCGCCCTCGACGGCGCGGTGCGCCTGCGTCAGCGCCATGCCGATGCCGCGCACGGTGCCGATGAAGCCGATCGAGGGGATCGCCCAGCCGATGTAGCGGATCATCGAGAGTTCGGAGTCGAGGCGTTCACCCTCTGTTTCGCACACCTCGCGGACGGAAGCCGCGGCATCCTGGATGCTCTGCGTCGCGGCGAAGCGCTGCAGTCCCGTGATCAGAGCGCGCGGCAGCAGCGCGCGGCGCGCCTCCGGAGGCAGTGCCTGGATGGGCCGCAGGTATTCGCGCGCGTCCTCGGGCAGGATGCTGGTGCCGCCCGGCACCTGCACCAGCGGCCGTTCCAGCAGCTGCTTCTCGCGCCGCAGCGTGGCGCCCTTGTAGCCCATGATCGCGATGCACCAGAGCATCAGCACCACGCAGCTCTCCTGCTCGTAGTCCTTCAGGATCACCCACACCGAGGGCGGGCGCGCCGCGGTGTCGCCGGCGGCAACGCGCTCCTGCGCGGCGCGGGCGACGGCGTCGGCGTTCGGCGTCACCACGGCGACGTAGAGCGTGTGCACCACGATCAGCGACAGCAGCAGGGCGAAGAGCTGGAACAGGAACTCGGAGGCGAGGATGCGTTTCATGGGACCCTTGTCGTGGTGCGCGAGCCGGGGCTCAGATGTCCGAGGGGAACGACACGGAGAGATCCTCCGAGATGTCTTCGCTGGGTACGAAGCGCTCGTCGCTGGCGGCGGGGCTCGGCGGCGCCTGCCTGGCGTCGGTGGCGGGCTCCCTGGCGGGCGCTGCAGAGGTCGCCGGTGCCTGCGGCGCCTGCTCCGGCGCATCCTGCGCCAGCACGCCCGTGGCGAACGCGGCGGCGAGAAGCGCAAGCGGCGTGCGCCATCTCATTCGGCGTACCTCGCGAGACGCAAGCCGAGGTCGGCGCGCGCCTCCTTGCCGTAGTCGCGAAAGGCGAGGCGCAGCTCCGTGACGCTGCCGTGGCGCCAGCTCGCGCCGCGGATCACGTGGAACTCGCCGCTGCCGGGGCCGGCGGGATCGGCGCGACCGTCGGGGGGAAGTGCTTCGTAGATGTCATGGATCCATTCTGCCGCATTGCCGCTCAGGTCGAAAAGGCCGTGGCGGTTAGGCGCGAAGCGCTTGCGCGGCGCCGCGACGGGAAAGCCGTCGTCGTAGCCCGCGATCACCTGCCCGAGCAGAGTGGCGCCGCTCTGGTCGGCGAAATTGCCGGCCTTCGCGGTCGGCGGCAGTTCCTGTCCCCAGCCGAAGCGCGCGCTCGATCCGTCGGCCTGCACGATCGCGGCCCACGCCCATTCCGCCTCGGTCGGCAGGCGGTAGCCGCGGCTGGCGGCCGAGAAGCCGGTCACCCGTCCGCCCTGCACGGTGTAGAACGGCGGCAGGCCTTCCTTCGCGCTCAGCCAGTTGCAGTAGAGCGCCGCATCCTCCCAGCCCAGGTTGACCGCCGGCTGCCCGTCGCCGTTCAGGCTCTTGCCCTTGAAGTCGCCCGAGGAATGGCCGGCGCGGAACTGGCGGAACTCGGCATTGCTCACCTCGGCGACGCCGAGGTAGAAGGGCCGTTGCAGCCGCACCTGGCGCAGCGCCTCGTTGGCGCGCCGCCCGACCTCGCGCCGCGACGAACCCATCGCGAACGGACCCGGGCGCAGCAGCACCATTTCCTGTCCGGCGGCGGTGGTGACGCGGGCCACCGTTGACTTTGCCTTCGCTTCGGCCAGCGTGGCGAGCGTGACGCCCAGCGACTGCGGGAATCCGGGTCGCGGTGTCACGGCGAGTTCCTGCGGCGCGTAGCCCTCGCGCTGCACGCGCAGGGTGTGGTTGCCGCCCGGCAGCGTCAGCGTCTGCGCGCCGCGTCCCAGCAGGCGGTCGCCGACGAAGACTTCGGCGTCGGGGGGCGTCACCGCCAGGCGGATCTCGCCGCTCAGTGCGCGCAGTTCGAGCGCGATGTCGCGCGACTTGCCGCCCGCGGGTAACGCGCGCACGGCGCGCTCGAAGCCGGACTTGAAGGCGATCAGCTCGTGGGGCTGCGAGGAGTCGATCGCGAGCTCCAGCGGCGTGCGCCCCTGGAACGTGCCATCGAGCGTGATGCTGGCGCCGGCGGGATTCGAGCGAATGCGCAGTCGCGCGTCGGCGCGCGCAAGCGTGAGCGTGGGCAGCGTGCGCGTCTCGCCCGCCACGGCGCTCACCATCAGCGCCTCGTCGCGGTAGCCCTCGAGGCGCAGCCGCAGGTGGCGCTGCCCGGCGGGCAACTCGATGTCGGCCGGCGTGGTGCCCACGGACGCGTCGTCTGCCAGCACGGTCGCGCCCGGCGGCACTGTCTCGAGACGGTAAGTGCCCCAGCCCGGTGCGAGCATGACGTCCAGCGTCTGCCCGATGTCCATGCCCTCCACCGCGAGCGTCTGCTCGTGCGGCAGGTAGCGTTCGGCTTCGACGCGGATCGTGTGCTCGCCGGCGGCGAGCCGCAACGCCTCGCCGTTCGTGGCGCCCGCGTCGGTGCCGTCGACGAGCACGCGGCCCGCGACCGGCGCGCTGTTCACGAACACGCGCCCGGGCAGTTTTTGCAGTGCGAGCTCGACGCGCTGCCCGCCCGCCGCGGTGACGCGCACGGCCAGCGATCCCGGCGCGTAGCCGGGCGCCGCGGCGCGCAGCACGTAGTCGCCCGGGCGCAACAGGATGCGCGTGCCGAAGGCGAGGGCGGGGCCGCCGTCTACATCGAGCTGCGCCGAGCCCGGCTGCACGCGTACCTCGAGCACGCGGGCGCCGAGCAGGAACCACGCGATCGCCGCCACCGCCAGCAGCGCGGCGGCAATGCCGGGATGGTGGCGCCGCGGGCGCCGCGCTTCACGCGGCGCGGGTTCGGGCGGGAGGTAGGCCAGCGGGGCGATGCGCTCCTCGGCGCCGCCGGCATGGTCGCCCACGCGCGGGGTCAGATCTTCTGCTGGCATTGCACGATCACGTCGCTGCCCGCCTGCCCGGCGCGCACGCTGAACTCCACGCGCACGTCGCGGTAGCCGTCGCGCTGGCCGACCGCGACATAATCGCCGGGCAGCAGATCCAGCGTCTTCTCGTCGATGGGCCCGAAGCTGCCGACACGGAACACCGTGACCTCGGTCTTGCCGTCGGAGCGCAGTCGTACCGCGACGGGCGTGCTGTAGTCGGCCAGCAGCCGGCGCGCGCTGGCGAGCTGCGCCTGCAGCCGCGGGCCGGGAGCGGCGATGGCCGTCGCGCCGGCGATCAGCTTTTCGGCGGCGGTGCGGGTTTTCGCGTGGTTAAGGCGGGCGGGCTCCCGCGCGAGCTGCTCCAGCGCCTGGTCGAGCGCCAGCCGCGTCCCGGCCTGCTGCTTGCCCTCGCGCGCAGCGCCCAGCGCGGCGTCGATCGCGAGCGCCGCGTCATAGTGCCGCACGGCCGCCTCCCATTGCTCGGATCCGGCGGCCCGGGCGGCCTTGTCCAGCAGTTCGGCCAGGCGCTGCTGCGCCAGCTGGAACTCCGCCTGCTGCAACCCGTCGCGGGCCTCCGCGCCTCCGGGCTGCAGCGCGAGTGCCGCCTGGAATTCGCGGCGTGCGTCCGCGTGCCTGCCTGCCGCCAGCGCGGCATAGCCCGCCGAGAGGCGCGCCGTATAGTTGGCCGTGGCGATGCGCTGTTGCAGCGCGGCGAGCGAGCTGCGTGCGGCCTCGTGCCCGGCGTCCAGTGTCAGCGCTTCGCGGTACGCGGCGGCGGCAGCGCCGGTGTCGCCGGCCGCCTGTGCCGCCGAGGCACGTTCCATCAGCGCCAGCACCCGATCCAGCGTACCGGCGCGCGCAAGCCCGCGCTGCGCGCGTGCATCCGCGGCATCGATCGCGAGCGCCTCCGTGAACAGCGAGGTCGCTGACGAGGCATCGCCGGCCGTCAGCGCCGCGTCGCCGCGCGCGAGACGGTCCTGCAGGCGCGCATCGACGCCGTCGAGCAAGGCCTGCATCGCCTGCTGCCCCGCGCCGTATTTCGCCTCGGCCGCCGTGAAATCGTTCGCGCGATAGGCCTCGTCGCCGGCCTTTGCGAGCGCGGTGGCGGCGTCGAATTCCGCCGCTGCCCACTTGTCGACCGCGCGCTGCTGCAGTTCGTACTGCGCCGCGAGCAGGGCGTCGAGGGCGCTCTTCGCCCCCGCGCGCTCGCGCTCGGCCTGTGCCTGTTCGTAGGGTGCCGCGCTGGCGGCGGGCGCGGGTGG
>JAGPES010000109.1 GCA_018057015.1 Pseudomonadales bacterium
CCGGCGCGACGACCGTCGTTTCCAGCGAGGCGGAGTCGGTCCTGCGCGGCAGTGCGATCAGCACGGAGCTGCTGGAAAAAGCCGCCTCGGTCATCGTGGCCACGTCCTCTCCTCCGTCGGATGCCCGCGGCTCGGAGTCGTTCAAGCGCGCCATGTTGCGCTCGCTGGTGGTCGAGGCGGGCACGAGGGCGCTGCTTCGCGCCAGGGGAGAGCAACTGACGGGGGGACACCGCTATGCCTGAGACCATACAGCCGGTATTCGTGGAGGTGGTCGTCAATGGCGGCACCTATCAGCGGGAAGTCGAACCGCGCATGCTGTTGGTGGAGTTCCTGCGCGAGGAACTCGGCCTGACCGGTACGCACGTCGGCTGCGACACGAGTTATTGCGGGGCGTGCACCGTGATCATGGACGGGCGCCCGGTCAAATCGTGCACCGTTCTCGCCGTGCAGTCCGACGGGTGCACGATCGAGACGGTCGAGGGGCTGGAGAAGGACGGTGAACTGCACCCGCTGCAGACGGCGTTCTCGGAACACCACGCCTTGCAGTGCGGCTACTGCACCCCGGGGATGCTGATGTCGTGCAAGTCGCTGCTGGACGACAACCCCTCGCCCAGCCGCGACGGCATCAAGAAGGGTATCGCCGGCAACGTGTGCCGTTGCACCGGGTATCAGAACATCATCAAGGCCGTGGAAGACGCAGCCAAGAAAATGCGGGAGGCGTAATCCATGGACATGTCGTTCAAAGGCGACTTCGAGGTCGGCATGCGACGCGACCAGGCTTTTGCGCTCCTTGCGGATCCGCAGAAGTTCGTGCCGGTGCTTCCGACTTTCCACAGCATGCAGATGAAGGAGAATGACGCCAGCACCGCGGTGGTCAAGGTCAAGGTAGGCATCGGCAAGGTGCACGGCATTGCCACGACCGAAATGAGCCTGACGGAATGCGAAGCGCCCCTGAGAGCCCGCTACGTGGGCAAGGGCAGCGTCATGGGCAGCGCCTACAACATGATCGTCGGGTTCACCCTCGAGGACAGTGCCGGTGGCGGCACGCGCGTGAACTGGGACGGAACCACGCAGATCCACGGCAAGATCCTTTCGATAGCCGGCGGCGGCATGCGCGGCTATGCGGAAAAGGAAATCAGGAAGGTGATCGACAGCCTCCAGGGTGCGCTGGTCAGCGTCGAGCACTTCGAGTCCGTGGTGCGCCAGGCCCAGGCCCAGGCCGTGCCCGCGCCCGGCGAAGGATTGCTGGCGATGATCGCCGGTTGGCTCAGGCGGCTGTTCGGTGCCACCGGGCCGCAACCGCCCGCTGCCGGAGAAGGGACCGTAACCCGCGTGCCGGCGCGGCCGTCGCGCACACTGGCGCCGGATCCCGTGCGTCCGCTGCGCGATATCCGTGCCAGCATCGAGGTCGACGGCGACGGCAGCGGACGCTGGGTCGGCCAGCACCTGCGGCGCAAGGAGGACCTGCGGCTCGTGCGCGGGCTGGGACTGTTCCTCGACGACCACCGTGCGCCGGGCATGCTCCACGTGGGGTTCGCGCGCTCGGCCTACGCGCACGCGAGGATTCGCCGTATCGACGTGTCCGCGGCGAGGGCGCTGCCGGGCGTTCGCACCGTCCTTACCGGTGCAGACGTTGCAATGCAGGCCACGCCGTTCATGCAGATAGGCGCCGCGCCGGGGTCGCTGGTCGAGGACTACGGCATTGCCACCGATACCGTCAGGTATTTCGGCGAACCGGTCGTGATGATCGTCGCGGAGTCGGCGCGCGTGGTCGAGGACGCCATCGAACTCGTCGATGTCGAGTACGAGGTGCTGCCGGCAATCACTGTCTCCGAAGACGCACTCGCGGACAATCCGGTCCTGCATCACGCCGTCGGGAGCAACCTCATCTTCCGCGGAACGTGGGACCACGGCGACGTGGATTCGGCCTTCAGCGAGGCGGCACATGTTGTGCGGATCGCGCGGCTGCACTTCCACCGTTTCTCGAGCACCCCGATCGAGACGGCCGGTGCGGTCGTGACCTGGTCGCCCAGGGGCGACATCGACATGGTGTCGAATATCGGGCTGCCGGGTGTGGCGGCGCAGATGCTGGCGGGCTATCTCAACGTCAGCACCGAGCAGCTGCGGCTGCGCAGCCACGATGTGGGCGGCAATTTCGGCACCAAGACCGTGATCCACACCTTCATGGGGCTGGCGGCGCTGGCTTCCCGGGCCACCGGCGGAGCCACCGTGAAGTGGGTCGAGACGCGCAGTGACAACCTGGCGTCGTTCCATGGCGGAGAGCGGACGTTCCTCGACACCGAGGTGGCGCTGGATGCGAACGGCGTGATCACCGGCCTGCGTTCGCGGCATCTCGACGACTGCGGCGCCTACACTCGCTACGAGCCGCTCGGATGCGCGATCTGGGCCCAGGTGTACCCGGCGACGTACAAGCTGCGCAACATGCACATCGAGTTCTCCCAGGTCGTCTCCAACAAGGCGCCGTGTACGCCGAACCGGGGCTATTCGCGCCTGCAGCAGTTGTGGTTCATGGAGCGGGTGATCGACATCTGCGCGCACGAGCTGGGGATCCCGGCAGACGAGATGCGCCTGCGCAACTACATCCGGCCGGAGCAGTTCCCGTACACCACGCCGAACGGAAATGTCTACGATTCCGGCGATTATCCGCGGATGCTTGCGGCCGCGAAGACGCTGATCGGCTACGACGCATGGCGCGACAAGCAGGCCGCCGCGCGGGAGCAGGGACGCCTGCTGGGAATCGGCATCGGAACCACCCTCGATTCGGGCACGAACAATTTCGGCCAGGTCTTGCTGGTCAATCCCGACTCGGTATTCTCGGGAAACAACGAGGCGGCGCGCATCCGGATCGGACTGGACGGCTCGGTGGTCGTCACCCTCGGCTCGGTGCCCCAGGGCCAGGGTCACGAGACCACGGCGGCGCAGGTCGTCGCCGACGAGTTGAACATCGGTCCCGACATGGTGACCGTGCGCAGCGGTTTCGACAGCAACTGGAACAGCTTCGGAGGCCTCTCGGGCACCATCGCCAGCCAGTTCGTCGTCACCGGGTTGTCGGCGGTGCATGGGGCGACGCAACGGTTGAAGGCGCAGTTGCGCCGTCTGGCCGCACACGTTCTGCAGGCCAGCGAGGACGAACTCGAGTTCGGCGTCGGGGAGATGGGCCCGCAGCTGAGCGTCAGGGGCGATCCGCAGAGGGCGGTCAATTACTGGCGACTGTCGAACCTGGCGAACTGCAATACCGCGGCAGTGGCCGAAGAGGTCAGGGACATCGATCTCAACGTGCTCTACGTCTACAAGCCGCCGTTCTCGCTGCCGGATGTGCCGAGGAAATTCGGGAACCAGACCCTTACTTACGCGGCGCAGTTGCACATCGCCGTCGTGGAGGTCGATTGCCTGACCTGGCAACCCCGCATACTCGACTACGCGGTGATCGACGACTGCGGCGTGGCGATCAATCCGAAGATCGTCGAAGGCCAGATCCACGGTGCGACATGCCACGGCATCGGCGCCGCGATGCAGGAGGCGTTCCAGTTCGACCGCGAGGGAAACCTGATCACCGCGACGTTCACCGACTACGCGCCGATGACCTCGCTCAACATGCCCGACATCAAGTGCGATTCGACCGAGACGCCTTCGCCGTTCAGCTACAACGGCGCCAAGGGTTGCGGCGAGGGTGGCGGGGCGCCCCTGCACGCGATCTGCGCCGCCGTGCAGGATGCGCTGCATGCGCGTGGCGTGATCGTCACGGAATCGCATTGCGCACCGTCGATCCTGATGGCCGTGGGCGAGTCGCCGAACCGCGCCGTGGCGGTGTCGCTCGAATCGCGCTGAGCGCCGGTTCGATCCCCGGACGGCGGGCTCGGCAGCGAGTCCGCCGTCCGGCGTTCTGCATGCAGCGATCTGCGCTGTGATCGAAAGACGAGACATTGCATTGCGCCCCCGGGCTAGCGCTGCGCTTGCGAGATAGAAGCGCTTCCGTCGGTCCTGTAGCTTGATTCCCGGGAAGCGCGGCGTCCGCACGCAGTGGACACCGCACCTGCCGATTCGAG
This sequence comes from Pseudomonadales bacterium, assembly GCA_018057015.1. Lineage (GTDB taxonomy): Bacteria > Pseudomonadota > Gammaproteobacteria > Pseudomonadales > UBA5518 > UBA5518. The sequence continues at coordinate 4,068 of JAGPES010000109.1, forward strand.
CAACCGGAGGGCATGCGCCGTGACCGAACCGTACAATGCCGTTGGCCTGGTCCCCACCGTCTGGGGAATCAGCAAGCGTGCCGACATCTTCCGCAACATTGAACATCACCGTCACATCATCAAGGCCGCGTGCTGGCTCTCCGACATCGACCTGCCGGTAAAGCTGATCATCCTCCCGGAAGGTGCGCTGCAGGGCTTCAACGACGAGGTGCTAGATCTCGATCATGCCGAGTTCGCCAACACCTGCGCGATCGACATCCCCGGCCCGGAAACGCAGGCGCTCGGCGAGATCGCGCGCGAATGGGGCGTCTACATCATGGGCCAGGCGAAGGCGCGCCATGCCGATTTCCCCGATCGATTCTTCAACATGGGCTTCATCATCGACGACAGGGGCGAAGTGATCCTCGTGCATCACAAGACGGTTCCCCTGCTGCCCGTCGAGCATTCGATGACCCCGCACGACGTGTTCGACTGGTGGATAGAGAAATACGGCCGCAATCTCGATGCGTTCTGGCCCGTGGTGGACACGCCTCTCGGGCGCATGGGAATCATGATGGCGAACGAGGGCTCCTATCCCGAGAACGCGCGCGGACTGGCGCTCAATGGTTGCGAGGTGGTCTACCGCGCCTCGATTCCCCACCCGGCGGCGTCAAACGACTACTTCGAGATCCAGAATCGCGCGCGCGCCCTGGACAACAACATGTACGTTCTGGCGCCCAACATGGGCACGTACTACCTGACCCAGGACTCGCAAACGCCGATAGACACCTTCGGCGGCGGTTCGATGATCGTGAACTACCGTGGCCAGATCGTGGGCAGGCAATCCTACGGGGGGGTGTCGACCTTTGTCTCGGGTCCCGTCGACATCGCGGCGCTGCGCCATCACCGCAACAGTTCGCGCTGGACCAACTGGATGAAGGATCTGAAGACCGAGATGTTCCGGATCATCTACGAACAGGCGATCTATCCCGCGAATCTCTACATGGAACGTGCGCCGATGAAGCACGCCGAGTACGCCGAAGAGGTGACGCGGCGGCAGATCGCGCTGATGCAGGAACGCGGCATTTTCAGCAAGTAGGGAGAACACCCCATGAGCGGCACCAGGAAATCGGAGCTCTGGATCGGCGGCGAGCACGTGGCGCCGTCCTCCGGGCGCTACTTCGAGGACCTCAACCCCGACGACGACTCGGTGTATTCGTCCGTGGCGCAGGCGAGCGCCGGGGACATGGACCGGGCGGTAAGGGTCGCGCAGGCGGCATTTCTCGCCAACCAGCACTGGCTGGCGGCGGATCGCGAGCGCTGGTTGAGCAAGGCGGCGGAGCTCGTCGAGCGCGACCGGCAGGAATTTGTCGATATCCTTGTCGACGAGGTCGGCTCGCCCGTGTTCAAGGCCGAGTTCGAGGTGGGTTACTGCATCGGCGCGCTGCGCGCTGCGGCAGGTGTGCCGCGCACGCTGCGCGGCGAGGTGATTCCCTCGGACATGCCCGGCACGTTCAGCATGGCGGTGCGCGAACCGGTGGGTGTGGTCGCGGGCATATCGCCGTTCAACGTGCCGCTGCTCAAGGTCACCAAGCAGGGCGCGATGCCGATCGCCACCGGCAATGCAACGGTGCACCTGCCCTCGGAATTTGCCCCGCAGGTCGCGCTGCGCTTTGCGCAGACGCTGCACGAGGCGGGCGTGCCCGCGGGACTGTTCAATGTCGTCACCGGCGATCCGTTCGTGGTCGGCGATGTGCTCACGTCGCATCCGCTGGTGAAGGGCATCACGTTCTGCGGCTCGCCGCGCATCGGCAAGCACGTGGCCGAACTGGCGGCGAAAGACCTGAAACCGGTCACGCTGGAACTCGGCGGCAAGAGTCCGCTGCTCGTGCTGCCGGATGCCGACATAGACGCTGCCGTAAAGGCGGCGTATTTCAGCATCTTCTTCTTCCAGGGGCAGGCTTGCATGGGAGCGAGCCGGATTTTCGTGCACAGGGCGGTCGCGGACGAATTCACGCGCAAGTTCATGGCGGCGGCGACCGATGCGAAAATGGGCAGCCTGCGTGACGGCGAGACGTCGATCGGTCCCATCATCAGCCCGCGCCAGCGCGAGCGAGTGAAGCGCCACATCGACGATGCGCGCGCGCGCGGCGCCGAGATCCTCACCGGCGGCGACTGGATCGGCAACCGTTGCCGGCCGACGATCCTGCGCAATGTGGCCGAAGGCATGCTCGTCTGTCGCGAGGAGACCTTCGGTCCCGTCACCTCGCTCTACGTGTTCGACGAGCTCGAGCAGGCGATGCGGCAGGCGAACGACACCGAGTACGGACTGAGCTTTTCCATCTTCACGCGCGATATCGAGACCGCGCTGCGCCTGGCGCGCCAGGCGAACGCGGGCATGGTGCACATCAACCGTGCCACGATCCAGGACGAACCGCACGTTCCGTTCGGTGGCCGTGGCATCAGCGGATTCGGTCGCGAGGGCACGCAGTTCGACCTCGACATCATGACCGAGTGGAAATGGATCACGATTGCGTCGCCGTGACGTGTCCCGCTGCGAAGATCCTCGCCTGCTTTTGCGTTTCGTGCGGCGACTCGCCGAAGCGGGCCCGGTAATGCGCCGCGAACTTGCTGAGATGCGTGAAGCCGCACTGGTACGCGACCGTGGTGACCGTCAGGTCGTGACGCGCGGCGTCGCGCAGCAATTCCCTGGCGCGCTCCAGCCGCCGCAGGCGCAGCCAGGCGCTCGGCGTGGTCTGGCGAAAATGCCTGAATGCCTGCTGCAGGCTGCGCGTGCTGCAGCCCGCGGCTCGGGCCAGCTGCTCCATTTCGAGCGGTTCCCCGAGCCGTCCCAGCATGAATTCCTCGGCGCGACGCAACACCGCGGGCGCCGGATTGCGACCGCTGCTCTCGAGCAACCGGCTGTAATTGTGGGCGAACTCGTTCACCAGCAAGCCGCCCAGCGCGCGCTCCAGGTGAGGAGCGGTAGCAGGGGTGTCGCAACGCGAGCCATCGCGGCACATGTCGGCGCAGATGCAGTCGATCAGGCGGGCAAAACCGCTGGGGTGAGCCACGAGATCGTAGGCGCAGGGCGTGAAGCAGAGATCGTGGCGCAGGTCCCAGTCGCCGGACTCGAGCAGCGCGCGACGCAGCAGCCCGGTGCCGAGCTTCACGGTGAGTTGCTCGAAGTCCCCGGACAGGCGGATCCTCAGGTGCCGGGCCGGGTTGAGAATGCACAGGCTGCCCGCCGCAGCCTCGAAACTGCCGCCTCCCTGGTCGATGAGCGCGTGACCGGCAAGGGTGAACATCGCGAGGAAGACGTGATCGACGGGAGGGGCGTCCACGGTCGCCGCACGCCCGTAGCGCACCTGGTGGATCGAGGTGTCCCCGAGCACGAGCGAGCGGTGGCAGAAATCGGCCGGCTGGCCGCCGCCGGTCAGCGTGCTGCGATTCGGCCGGAAGGCGCTCGACATGTAGCGACTGATCTGCTCGGGATCGCTGGTGCGAAACCGGGGGGATGTCTGCTGCAGCGTGCAGGGGCTGGTAAGCGTCATGCCAGGTGGCTCGCGTCATGAAAACGGGCACGGTCGAATCGTGCACGAAAAACGCGTCCGTGACAATTCGCTTCGCGATCGGGCTATCACTGCGCGCGCGAGATAGCTGCACGTCGGGGGCGAGCCCAGGCTGTTCGACAGATCGTCGCGAGAACCGCAAATGAGGGGAGGATCCGATGCCTGATTCGTTGTCCATGCGTGCCGCGGTCGTGCGCGAAGCCGGCGGCCCGTTCGTGCTGGAGGCGTTGCGGCTCGAGGCGCCGCGCGCCGACGAGGTGCTGGTGCGCATCGCCGGAGTCGGGGTCTGCCACACCGACCTGATCTGTCGCGACCAGGTCTACCCGGTACCGTTCCCGGTGGTGCTGGGACACGAGGGCTCGGGCGTGGTCGAGGCGGTTGGCGAGGCCGTCGACGACATTCGTGTCGGGGACCACGTGGTGCTGAGCTTCAATGCCTGTGGCTCGTGCCGGAACTGCCTCAGGGGCCTGCCGAGCCGGTGCCTGGCGATTTTCGAGTCGAACTTCGCATGCATGCGCAGCGACGGCAGTTCCGCGCTCAGTTGCGGCATGGAGCGTGTTCACGGGCATTTCTTCGCGCAGTCCTCGTTCGCCAGTCACGCCCTGGCGCGTCGGCACAGCGTGGTGAAGATCCGCGACGACGTGCCGTTGGCACTGATGGGTCCGCTGGGCTGCGGCATCCAGAGCGGTGCCGGTGCGGTGCTCAACAACCTGCAACCTCCCGCCGGCAGTTCGCTGGCAGTGTTCGGCTGCGGCGCCGTGGGCCTGTCTGCCGTCATGGCGGCGGTGGTGGCCGGATGCACCGATATCGTGGCGATCGATCCGAATCCGCTGCGCAGGCAGCTGGCGCTCGAGGTCGGCGCGCACCGGCAGATCGATCCCGCAAGCAACGATCCCGTGGTGTGCCTGCAGCAGGGCGGTGGCGTCGATTTCTCCGTGGAGTGCACGGGGCTGCCGCAGGTGATGCGACAGGCGGTCGACGCCCTAAATGTCACCGGCACCTGCGCGCTCATCGGTGCCGCGCCGCCGGGAACCGAAGTCACGCTGGACATGAACTCGATCATGTTCGGTCGCACGGTGCGTGGCGTGATCGAAGGGGACGCGGTGCCGGCAATATTCATTCCGACGCTCGTCGAGCTCTATCGCCAGGGACGGTTCCCGATCGACAGGCTGGTGCGGTTCTACCCGCTCGACGATATCCAGCAGGCGGTCGCGGATGCGGAGCAGGGGCTTGTGGTGAAAGCGGTGCTGGTGCCTGGGAAGGAGGAATCGAGATGAAGGAC
>JAGPES010000110.1 GCA_018057015.1 Pseudomonadales bacterium
GCCCAGCACGAACTGGCAGGGCTCGCGGGCGTCGTGCGGCACCGTGACGGGCAGCACCTCGATATCCCCGATGCGCTGCGGGCGCTCCGGGACCAGCACGCCGGGTTTCGCCTCCTCCAGCCGGGCCCCCTTCGCGGTGCCCGCGCTCGCGAACACCGGGATCCCGTAATGCCGCGCCAGCGCCGCCACGCCACCGGCGTGGTCGGAGTGCTCGTGCGTCACCAGGATGGCGGAGAGGTCGCGCGGGTGCATGCCGCGCAGGGCCATGCGGCGTTCCAGTTCACGGCGTCCGAAGCCGCAGTCCACCATGACGCAGGTGGATGCGGTGCGCACCAGCAGGGCGTTGCCGGCCGAGCCGCTGCCGAGGGAGCAGAATTGCATCAGCAAGGGCCCTTCATGTCGCGCGCAGGGCGCGCTCCCACCGAGACCGGGGCCCCTACGACAGGTGCGCCTTGATCAGGCCGAGCACGAACTCGGCCTCGCCTTCCTCGAAATCCCCGCCGTCATCGCGGCGCACGCCGATCACCACGCCGTCGTCGATCGCGCGCATCTCCACGCGGTAACTGTGCCCGATCGCGGGATTCTCGTCCTCGTCGTCGCCGCCCCACGGTATCAGGCGGGACAGGAAGCCTTCCTTCTCTTCCTCGGGCTCCGCTCCGGGTCCGACGCCCGGCTCCGCCCCCTCTTCGCCTTCCCTGGGCTTGTCCCTGCGCGGCTCGTACTTCACGAAGTACACGCCGGTGCTGCGGTCGAGATCCCTGACCGCCAGGTTGGCGCGCTCGAGCGCGCGACCCAGCGATGCCCAGGCGCGGTCGAAGGGCAGCCGCAGGTCGATGACCGGCTGGCCGCTGGCGTCACGCACCAGGTAGACCTTGTTCACCGTGCTGATGCCCTGAGCCAGCAGGCTGACCGAGGACTCCCCGCTGGTACTGGCCAGGTAATTCGCCAGTTCCTTGATCATCCAGGCCTCGCGTTCGGCATCCATCGAAGCAGCCGGCCACTCGGGCGTGGACGCGTCCTCGCCGGCCTCCTTCTTGTAGCCCATCTGCTGCACGTAGATCTCGCTGCTCGCGCGCTGCACGCCCTGCTCGACGCGGAAGCGGTACTTCTCGCGCCGCGTGGTGTCGCTCTTGAACGACAACCAGCCCGATTCCATCTGCCCGCTGCCGGCATCCTCGCGCTCGATACCGATCTGGTTAGAGATCAGGAAGTTGCGCACGCGCGGCCAGCTCTCGGCGGGGGCCTCATCGAGCAGGATCCATTGCTGTTCACCGAGCTTCTGGATCCGCACCACCTTCTCTTCCGGGTTGCCCTGGATCGGCTGCGGACGCGGCACATCGAACTCTCTGTCGAGCAGCGCGTCGGTGCGTTCCACCGGGATCACGTAGAGCTGCGACACCGCCTCGCTCTTCTTGTTCTCCGGCATCTGCATCGGCGGAATCGATTTCGCCTTGCGGTAATCGTCGCCACGGTCGCGGAAATAGCCCTCGTCGCCGCCCAGCCAGCCGCAGCCGCCCAGCGTGACGAGGGCGACGGGCAGCAGCATCCGGAACAACGGTCGCATCAACTCTCTCCAGTCAGGCTTCGCGCGCGGCGAGCAATCCAAGGTCCAGCAGCGCCTTGCGCACGGGCGCCTGGCAGGCGGTCGACAGCGGCGTCAGCGGCAGGCGGATCCCGGGGCCGATCAGCCCCATCTCCAGCAGCGCCCACTTGACCGGTATCGGGTTCGATTCGATGAACAGCACGCGGTTGATTTCCGCGAGCTCGGCATCCAGCGCGCGCGTGCGCGCGGCGTCGCCGGCCAGCGCCGCGCGACACAGCGCCGCGATGCGCGCCGGGTCGACGTTCGCGGTCACCGATATGTTGCCGCGTCCACCGGCGAGCATCAGCTCGGCCGCGGTGGCGTCGTCGCCGGAGTAGACCGCGAAATCGGCCGGGCAGCGCGCGAGCAGATCGCGGCCGCGCTCGAGGTTGCCGGTGGCATCCTTGATGCCGACGATGTTCGGCAATTCGCACAGACGCAGCACCGTGTCGTTCAGCATGTCGCAGCCGGTGCGGCCCGGCACGTTGTAGAGGATCTGCGGGATGTCGACCGCTTCGGCGATGGTGCGAAAGTGCTGGTAAAGCCCTTCCTGGGTCGGCTTGTTGTAATAGGGCGTGACCAGCAGACAGGCACTGGCGCCCAGGTCGCGTGCCAGCGCGGTGAGCTCGATGGCTTCGGCCGTGGCGTTGCCGCCGGTGCCGGCGATCACGGGCATGCGCCCGGCGACGGCCGCCAAGCTGTGGCGTATCACCTCGCCGTGCTCCTCGACGCTGAGCGTGGCGCTCTCGCCGGTGGTGCCCACCGACACGATCGCCGCCGTGCCGTTGGCGGCGTGCAGTTCGATGAGCCGCTCGAGCGCCGCCCAGTCCACGTTGCCCGATGCGTGCATCGGCGTGACCAGAGCCACGATACTGCCCGAGAACATCTATCCACCCCGCAAAACGCGAAAGGGTGCAAGGATACGTTTGCGGCTGGGCAAGCTCAAGGAAAAAGGCGCGGAGGAATTCCCGCCCCGGGGGGCGGCGCAAGGCGCCGGATCGACCCGGCCGCAGCCGCGCCGCGACGTGTCAGTTGTAGCCGGGCACGAAGCCGGCTTCGCCCTCGGGCAGCGCCACCTTGAAGCGGGGACGGTAGAACCCCGGGTTCATGCCGGCACCGTCGACGCGCGGCGGGCGGCCCGACTTGTCGCTGCGCGCACCGCCCTGCTGCGGGCGCTGCGCCACCGGGCGGCTCGTCTGCTTGTTCACCATGGCGACCTCCTGTACCCGCGCAGAACGCGGGGAAAAGTGTGTACAGCTTAGATAACGGCACGCAGCTCGAGTGCGGCCCGCGCGCCGCAATGCTGAAAAGTACCGCACTGCCACACCGTGAGGGCGCTCAGAACCGGTCAGGACGGAACATGGCGTCGTGCCCGCCATCGACGAAGATCACCGCGCCGCAGACGAATTCCGCCGCCGGGCTGAGCAGGAAGCACGCCATCGCGGCAATGTCCGCGGGCTGCCCGGCACGCCCCGCCGGGATGGAGTCCTCGAAGGCCTTCATCGCGTCGGCAAAGCGCGCATCCGAGGTGGCGCTCGCCGTCAGCGGCGTCTTGATCAACCCCGGCGCGATCGCGTTCAGGCGCACGCCCGTGCCGGCCCAGGCCGGCGCGTTGCGACGCACCCAGCGCGCCACGGCCATCTTCGAGCCCGAGTACGCCACCTGCCCGTTCTGGCCCGCCACCTGCGCGCCGGCGCCGGCCTCGTCGCCGGCGAGCAGCAGTTCGACGTAGGCCTCGTCCGTGCTCATCGGTGCCGAATTCGAGGAGATCACGACCACGCCACCGCGACGGCGCTCCAGCGCCGCGCGCAGGCCTTGCGTCAGCTCGACCACGCCGAAGTAGTTGATGCTGGCAATCAGCGGGGGCGGCAGGTAGGGTCCCACGCCGGCGCAGGCCACGAAGCCGTCGAGGCCCTCGGGCGCGCGCTCGAGGATGCCGGCCACCGCGGTTTCGCGCCCCGACTTCGTGCCCAGATCCGCGACGATGTCGGCATCCTTGATGTCCACCACGATCACGCGATCACCGCGCGCGCGCAGTTGCTCCTTGATCGCCGCGCCGATACCCGTGGCGCCACCGGTCATTGCGTACGTACCCATAATTTCCGTTTCTCTCCGTTGCTCGGGAACCATCTTCACATTGCGGGCCTGGCCGAAGCCGGACCTCGTCTAGCCGAATGCCGCGCGCAGTTGCTCGGCGATCAGGCGCTGCGCGGCGCGGCCATCGTCCAGCATGTCGGCCATGGTGACGAAACCGTGGATCATGCCGTCGTAACGCCTGAGCAGCACCGGCACCCCGGCGGCACGCAGCTGCGCCGCGTAGTCCTCGCCCTCGTCGCGCAGCGGGTCGTATTGCGCGGTGATCACGGTGGCCGGCGGCAGGCCCCGGAGGTCCGGGGCGTGTGCCGGACAGGCGTAGGGTTCGCGCGCCTGCGACGGGTTCTCCAGGTAATGCGACCAGAACCAGTGCATCGCCTCGGCGGTGAGGAAGTAGCCCTGCGCGTTCTCGCGATAGGAGGGCGTGTCGAAGTCGCAGTGCGTGGCCGGGTAGATCAGCACCTGGTGGCGGATGCGCGGCGCCCCGAGATCGCGCGCGCGCAGCGCGGTCACCGCGGCGAGGTTGCCGCCGGCCGAATCGCCCGCGACCACGAGCCGCGCCGCATCGGCGCCGAGCTGCGCCGCGTGCTCGGCGCACCAGGCGGTGGCGGCATAGCAGTCGTCGGCCGCGGCCGGGTACTTGGACTCCGGCGCCAGGCGGTAATCCACCGACACCACCACGGCACCGGCGTCGCGGCACATCGCGCGGCACAGTTCGTCATGCGTCTCGAGGTTGCACAGCACGAAGCCGCCGCCGTGGAAGAACGCGATCAGCGGGAAGGGTCCGCTACCCTCCGGGGTGTAGATGCGCACCGGGATCTCGCCGCCCGGCCCGGGGATGCGCCGGTCCTCGACGCGACCCACCGGCGTGGGGTTCGGCGACGGCGGCACCAGCGAAACCTCGCGCATGGTGGAAATTTCCATCACGTCGGTCGCGGGCAACCCGGCCATGGACTGGTTCATCAACTCGATCAGCGGCAGGACCTGGGGATGCAGGGGCATGTTCTCTTTCGTCTCGGCTGGTGGTGGGCCTGGTGCGCACGGTTACGGGCGGGCCGGGCCGCCGGCCCAGTTGTACTCGCTGGTGGGGATCACGTCGATCCGGTTCATGTCGATGAAGCGCGCACAACTGTCGATCATCGCCTTCAGGTTGGCCTTGTACTTCGCGTCGTCGCCCACCGCGTCGTAGAACGCATGCTGCGAGGTCATCGCGGCTGTCGGGAAGTTCTCCTCGATGATCGCCGAGTAGGGCGGTGCGGCGTAGGTCAGTGCGCGCAGGAGCACGTTCTGGCGATAGCCGAAGGTCGACTGCGTATCGATGGCGACCTGCGTGTGGCTGCCCTGCCACACCGCCAGCCACTGCTCGTAGCCGATCCAGTCCGGGCGGGTCAGGATGCAGATCTGGCTCCAGCCCTCGACCCGCGAGCCGTCCGTCGGCATGCGCTCGCGGTGCGGGATCGGCTCGGATTCGCACACCAGGTAACCGTGGCAGCGCGACACCTCGGGGCGGATCAGCGCTTCGTAGCGCTCGCGCCACACGGCGGTATCGACCCAGAGCGAGAGCATGGCATCGAAGGGCTGGCCGCTCTTCGACTGCGACAGCGGCAGGGCCGGCGCCACGTCGGCGTCGGCCAGGTTCAGGCGCACGTGCCGGGCTCCCGCGGCGCCGAGCGCCGCCGCGACCGACCCGAGCAGGCGGACGCGGAAGTCCCCGGCGCTCGCCTCGGGTCTTTTCCACAGCAGGTACAGTAGCTTCTCCATGTTCGGTCTCCGTGCGGCTGGTGATCGGGACGGTGCGTATCATGGCATCGCCGTGCGCCACTGCAAAGCGGCCCCCGGCCCGCTGGAGCGTGTCCCGCACGGGTCGGAGCGCCTCGCGTCGCCGAAGGTTCCAAAGCGGCAAAATCGACAATGCATTAATGGGTTAGGCATCTATACTCACGTGGTACGTGAGCAAGTTGCGCCGGCGTTCTGCGGGTTCCGTCACCCCTGCACGCCAGCAAGGAGATACCCGTTTGAGCGCCCAGATCCATTCCCTGCACGTCCCGCCAGGCTCCGCGGCCGCCGCGGATGCTGCGCCGTTCGAGGGCGGCGACCTGATCCTGCGCCACCTCGAGCAGCTCGGCGTGGAGTACGTGTTCGGCATCCCGGGCGGGGGAATCGAGCCTCTCTACAACGCCCTCGCACGCAGCCAGCGCCGTGGCAGCGTGCGGCCCGTGGTGGCGCGCCACGAGGCCGGCGCCGCGTTCATGGCCGAGGGCTATGCCCGCAACACCGGCAGGCTCGGGGTGTGCTGCTCGACCACCGGTCCCGGCGCCACCAACCTGATCACGGGCGTGGCCTCGGCTTACGAGAACCAGATCCCGATGCTGGTGATCACGCCGCAGACCGCGCTCAGCCACTTCGGCCGCAAGGCCTTCCAGGAATCCAGCGATACCGCGGTCAACACGGTCGGGATGTTCCAGTATTGCACCCACTACAACACGCTGGTGAGCCACATCGACCAGCTCGAGCACAAGCTCGCCTCGGCCATCATGACGGCCTTCAACTCCAGCGGACCGGCGCACCTCAGCGTGCCGCTCGACGTGATGCGCGCGCAGGTCCCGCCCTCCGGCCCCAACTACAACCTGTCCTCGCTGTTGGCGCGGCCGGCCTGGAAGGACGAGACCGCCATCGACGCTTTCGTCGACCTGCTGCTCGGCAGCAGGAAGGCGGTGTTCGTGCTGGGAAACGGCTGCCAGGACGCCGCCGGCCTGATCCTGCGCACGGCCATGACCCTGCACGCCCGCGTGGTCACCACCCCCGACGGCAAGGGCCTGATCAGCCCGTTTCATCCCTGCTACCGCGGCGTATTCTCCTTCGCTGGCCACGAGAGCGCCGACCAGGCGCTGCGCGATCCCGAGGTCGACCTCGTGATCACCGTGGGCAACATGCTGAGCGAATGGAGCAGCAACAACTGGGATCGCGAGAGCTTCCTCAACAGCCAGCTGGTGCACGTCGACTCGAACGAGAACAACTTCACGCGCTCGCCGATGGCGCGGCTGCACGTGCGCGGCAGCATCGACACGATCTTCGAGACGCTGATCGCGGAGCTCGGCAAGCATGGCCGCCACGTCGGCGTCGCCGAACCCGTTGCGACGGACGAGAGCGGCGGCTCGGTGCTGCCCTTCGAGGTCAGCCATTTCGCGAAATGCCTCGACACCTCCTGCCCGATCAAGCCCCAGTGGCTGATGACCAAGCTGACGCAACTGTTCCCGCCCAGCACGCGCTACCTGGCCGACACCGGCAACAGCTTCGCGTGGAGCACGCACTACCTGAACCCCTTCGACCGCCGCGTGCTCGACCGTCGCGGCAGCGGGCGCGGCGACCGCGGCCGGCGCAGCGGGCGCGGCGGGCTGTTCCAGGCCGGCTTCGAGTTCGCCCCGATGGGCTGGGCCATAGGCAACGCGGTCGGCACCGCGCTGGCCCGGCCCGGCGACCCGGTGGTGTGCATCACCGGCGACGGCAGCATGCTGATGAGCGGCCAGGAAATCACGGTGGCGCAGCAACTCGGGCTGCCGGTGATCTACGTCGTGCTGAACGACGCGCGCCTCGGCATGGTGGCGCACGGACAGCAGCTCGGCGGCGCCGAGGTGATCGGCTGCGAACTGCCGCAGGTGGACTTCCGCCGCCTGGCCGAGGCGATGGGCGTGCGTGCCTACCTGATCCAGACCCCGCAGGACCTGATGAACCTGAACATTCCCGGCATCTGCCAGCAAAACAGCCCGACGCTGCTCGACGTGCGCATCGACGCGCGCGAGGTCCCGCCCATAGAGAGGCGGATACAGCTGTTGCAGGAAATGTGACGCGGTTCACGCTGAGGGCAGATGCGCTGCGGGAAGCCGGCCGATCTCTTATATAGAAGGCATGAAATGTCCGCGGCCTGGCCGCCTTGCAACACCGTTGCCGGAAGCAAACCCATGAACAAGAAGCCACTCCTGGTCACCGCGCTCGCCCTGGCGCTCGGTCACGCCAGCGCCACCCGGGCGGCGCAAGCCGAGGAAGACCTGCTGCTGTCCTTTGGCGAGGAGGAATTCCTCAGCATCGCGACCGGCCAGAAGCAGCTGATCTCCAAGGCGCCGGCGGTGGCCTCGGTCATCACCGCCGAGGACATCAAGGCGCTGGGCGCGAACACGCTGGAGGAGGTGCTGGCGACCGTGCCGGGCGTGCACGTCTCGCTGTCCTCGACCTACCTGTCGCCGGTCTACTCGGTGCGCGGCATCTACACCGACAAGAACCCCCAGGTGCTGATGCTGGTCAACGGCGTGCCGATCACGCAACTGCACTTCGGGGACCGCGGCGGGCGCAGCAGCTTGCCGGTGCGCGACATCGCGCGCGTGGAAGTGATCCGCGGTCCGGGCTCTGCAGTGTACGGCGCCGACGCGCTGGCAGGCGTTATCAACGTCATCACCAAGGGCGCCGACCAGATGGGCGGCACCGAGGCTGGCGCGCGCATCGCCTCCTTCGACACCGCCGAGGGCTGGTTGCTGCATGGCACGCGCTGGGGCGAAGTGGAGGCGGCCTTTTCGCTGCAGGCGCAACGCGGCGACGGCGACGATTCGCGCCGCGTGGGCTCGGACTCGCAGAGTGTGTTCGACCAGGCCACCGCGGTGCTGGGCTTCCCGGCGGCATCCCTGGCCCCGGGACAGCTCGACACCGACACCGAGGGATACGACGCGCGCATCGATCTCGCGTACGACAAGTTCCAGGCGCGACTCTGGAACGCGCGCCAGAGCGGCGGCGTCGGCCCCGGGATCGCGCTCGCACTCGACCCCAGCGGCGCCGGCGACATCGACAACTACCTGTTCGACCTCGGCTACACCGATGCCGAACTGCTCCCCGACACCGTGGTGGAGTTGCGCGCCTCGTACATGGACATCAATGTCCAGACCGAGCAGCGGCTGTTCCCGGCGGGCGCGCTGCTGCCGATCGGAGCCGACGGCAATATCAACACCTCGCAGTTCGTGCCGATGCTGTTCACGGACGGTTTCCGCGGCAACCCCGAGTTCTACGAGGAGCACGTGCGCCTCGAAGGCATCCTCACCTACAACGGTTTCACCGGGCACAGCCTGCGCATCGCCGGCGGCTACACCAAGCAGGAAGAGTCGGCCAAGGTGCGCAAGAACTACGGACCCAGCGTGCCCGATCCCGCCAACCGCGACTGCAACGGCTTCCACT
>JAGPES010000111.1 GCA_018057015.1 Pseudomonadales bacterium
CCGGCACCAGCATGGGGGCCTGCGCCTCGTTCCTGTACAACCTCTCGCACGGCGTCAGCGACATCCGCTCGGGGCGTGCGCGCGTGGTGATGGTGGGCAATGCCGAGGCGCCGGTCACGCCGGAAGTGATCGAGGGCTATGCCGCGATGGGCGCGCTCGCCACCGACGACGGCCTGCGCGCGCTCGATGGTCTGCCGCCCGGGGTGGCGCCGGACCACACCCGCGCCTGTCGCCCCTTCGCCGACAACTGCGGCTTCACGATCGCCGAGTCGGCACAGTTCGTGGTGCTGATGGACGCGGAACTGGCGCTGGAGCTGGGCGCCTCGATCCACGGCGCGGTGGCCGACGTGTTCGTGAACGCCGACGGCTACAAGAAGTCGATTTCCTCGCCGGGCGTGGGCAATTACCTGACCATGGCGCGCGCCGCCGCGCTGGCGCGCGCCATCGTCGGCGAGGAGTCCCTGCGCCGGCGCTCCTTCGTGCAGGCACACGGCACCGGCACGCCGCAGAACCGCGTGACCGAGTCGCACATCCTCGACGAGACCGCGCGCGTATTCGGCATCCGCGACTGGCCGGTGTGCGCGCTGAAGAGCTATCTCGGGCATTCGATCGGCGCCGCCGCCGGCGACCAGCTGGTAATGACGCTGGGCACCTGGGCGCACGGGCTGCTGCCCGGTATCCTGACCGCCGAGCGCTCGGCGGACGACGTGCATCGCGCGCACCTCGACATCCTGCGCCGTCACCAGCAGCGCGAGGCGCACGAGCTCGACGTCGCGATCATCAACGCCAAGGGTTTCGGCGGCAACAACGCCAGTTGCGCCGTGCTGGCGCCGCATGTCGCCGAACGCATGCTGGCGAAGCGTTTCGGGCGCGAGCGCATGCGCGAGCACGCGGCGCTGAACGAGGGCGTGCGCGAGAGGAGCGCCGACTACGACGCCCGCGCCAGCAGTGGCCAGGCCGCGCCGATCTACCGCTTCGACCACGGCGTGCTGCACGGCGAGGACCTGGAATGGGACGCGAGCCGGCTGCGCGTGCCCGGCTACGCGCAGTCGATCGATCTCGAGATGCAATCGCCCTACGCCGACATGCACTGAACGGGAGCCGGAACTGGCGACATGGATGCTCTGACCGCACTGCTGACCCGCAACTCCGCCGTGCGCCTGGCGGAACCCGCACCCGCGGGCGCCGCGCGCGAGCAGATCTTTCGCGCCGCGCTGCGCGCGCCGGACCATGCCCGGCTGCAGCCCTGGCATTTCCTGGTGGTCGAGGGGGAGGGGCGCAACGCGCTGGGCGAAGCGATGGCGCGCGCCATGCAGCGCCACGCGCCCGGGAGCGGTGCCGACGTGCTGGACAAGCTGCGCGCGAACCCGCTGCGCGCGCCGCTGGTGCTGGTGCTGGTCGCGCACGTGCGCGAAAACCCCAAGGTTCCCGCGCAGGAACAGTTGCTGGCGACGGCCTGCGCGGCCGGGAACATGCTGCTCGCGGCGCACGCGCTCGGCTTCGGCGGCATCTGGCGCACGGGCGCCGTCACGTACACCGCCGAACTGCGCGAGGAGCTGGGCCTGCCGGACAGCGATCGCGTGATCGGCTTTCTCTACCTCGGCACGCCGCAGGGTGCACCCAAGCCGCTGCCGGCGGTCGATCCCGCGGCGCATTTCCACCGCTGGCCGCGCTGAGCGCCGGCGACGACGCGACAGGAGTTCGTGCAATGGATGTTCCCCGTTTCGAAACGCTGGCGCTCGAGCTCGCCGATCACGTGGCGCTGGTCGAGCTGAACCGCCCCGGGAAGGCCAACTCGATGAACGCGGCCATGTGGCGCGAACTCGAGGAGTGCTTGCGCTGGTGCGACCGCGAAGCGGCGGTGCGCGCGGTGGTGCTGGCCGCGCGCGGCCGGCATTTCTGTGCCGGCATCGACCTGCAGATGTTCGCGACGCTGGACGACCCGTCGCTGGAACCGGGGCGGCGCGCCGAGCAGCGGCGCAACCACATCGAGCGCCTGCAGGCGAACCTGACGGCGATCGAGCAGTGCCGCAAGCCGGTGCTCGCGGCGGTGCAGTACACCTGCATCGGCGGCGGCCTCGACATGATCAGCTGCTGCGACATGCGCTACTGCACGGAGGACGCTTACTTCGCGATCAAGGAGATCGAGCTCGGCATGGTCGCCGACGTCGGCACCCTGCAGCGCCTGCCGCGGCTGATCGGCGACGGCCTGATGCGCGAGCTGGCCTACACGGGCCGGACCATGGACGCGGAGGAGGCGCACCGCCACGGGCTGGTGAACCTGGTTTACGCGCATCGCGAGGAAATGCTCGCCGACGTCATGCACATCGCGCGCACCATTGCCCGGCGCTCGCCGCTGGCGATCCGCGGCACCAAGGAAGTGCTGCTCTACGGCCGCGACCACAGTGTCGCGGACGGCTTGCGCTACATCGCGAACTGGAACGCGGGCATGCTCAGCGCCGACGACCTCACGCGCTCGGTGATGGCCGGCGGCAAGACCGACGAGCTCCCCTACGCCGACTGAGCACGACTGGCGCGCCGCGTGACCGGCCGCGATCCCCGTTGGCGGGTACGCATTTTGCTGGGTGTCCACGGACATCGGGGCAGGGCCTGCGGGCAGCCTTCATCCGGCGCGCGGATGCACCATTTGGGTGCGCGCATCGCCCCGATTGCACCAGCATAATGCGAATGCGATTGCACCAGCATAATGCGAATGCGATCACCACCACGGGAGACGGCGATGAGTGTCGACGGTATTGCACGGGGAATGCGCGGGTCAGCGGCGCTGCTGCTCGCGGCAGGGGCGGCGCCGGTGCTGGCGCAGGACGGCGGGCCGGACGGCGCCAACACGGCCTGGATACTCACCTCCACCGCGCTGGTGCTGTTCATGACGCTGCCCGGGCTCGCGCTGTTCTACGGCGGCCTCGTGCGCAGCAAGAACGTGCTCAACATCCTCATGCAGTGCTTCTCGATCGCCTGCCTGGTGTCGGTGCTGTGGTATGCGCTGGGGTACAGCATCGCCTTCGGTACGGCCAACGCCTGGTTCGGCGGTTTCGATCGGGCCTTCCTCGGCGGCGTCGCCGAGGGCTCGCAGAGCGGCACGTTGCCCGAAACCGTGTTCCTGATGTTCCAGATGACCTTCGCCATCATCACGCCGGCGCTGATCGTCGGCGGTTTCGCCGAGCGCACGCGCTTCTCGGCCGTGATGATCTTCTCGGCGCTGTGGCTGCTGCTGGTGTACGCACCGGTGGCGCACTGGGTGTGGGGAGGCGGCTGGCTGCAGCAGATGGGGCTGCTCGACTTCGCCGGCGGCACCGTGGTGCACATCACGGCCGGCGTCGCGGCGCTGGTCGCGGCGCTGGTGATCGGCAACCGCAACGGCTTCGGCGTGACCGCGATGCCGCCGCACAACATGACGATGACGGTCACCGGCGCCGGCATGCTCTGGGTCGGCTGGTTCGGCTTCAACGCGGGCAGCGCGCTGGCGGCCAACGGCGACGCCGGCATGGCCATGCTGGTCACGCACCTCTCGGCGGCGGCCGGAGCCCTCACCTGGCTGGGGATCGAGTGGATCCGGTTCGGCAAGCCCAGCGCCCTCGGTGCCGTGACCGGCCTGGTCGCTGGGCTCGGCACCATCACGCCGGCCTCGGGCTACGTCGGTCCGGCGGCGGCGCTGCTGATCGGCACCATGGCCGGCACCGTGTGCTTCTTCGCCACGCAGGGGCTCAAGCGCGTGCTGAAGATCGACGACTCGCTCGACGTGTTCCCGGTGCACGGGGTGGGTGGCATCCTCGGCACGCTGGCCGCCGGCATCTTCGCCAGCAACGAGCTCGGGGTGTTCAGTGGCCAGGGGCTGGCGGCCGGGCGTGGCATCGGCGCGCAACTGCTGACCCAGGCCTGCGGTGTCGCGGCGGTCGGCCTGTACACGGCACTGATGACCTGGATCCTGCTGCGCGTCGCCGGCGCGCTGGTGGGACTGCGCGTGAGCGCCGAGGAAGAGACCGAGGGGCTGGACGTCGTGCTGCACAACGAGCGTGGCTATGACCTCTGAGCGCGGCGAGCGCGAGCTGCTGCTCTACCACACCGCGGGTTGTCACCTGTGCGAGCTGGCCGAGGCCATCGCGCTGCCGCTGGCCGCCGCCGCCGGCGTGCGCCTGAGGCTGGTCGACATCGCCGGCAGCGAGGCGCTGATGGAGCGCTACGGCACGCGCATCCCGGTGCTTCGCGACCCGACGGCGCTCGCCGCGGAGATCGGCTGGCCCTTCGACGAGGTCGCGGTGCGCGGCCTGCTGGCAGGGCTCAGAGCCTGAGAGTTTTTCGCCGGCCGTCGCGAGGGCGTCGATTGGCGAGCGAGGCAAAGCGCGCTACGCGAAAACAAGGGAGTTTGGTGAACCAAATGACCGCAGTTTTCGCGTAGCGCAACGCCGCCGCAGCCGCAAAGCGGCGTCCGCAGCAGGGCGGCGAAAAACTCTCAGGCTCTCAGCTGAGCACGCCGTCCTCGAGGCCGCCCAGCGTCTCGCTGACCCAGTGCAGGCTGTCGAGGTAGGCGCGCTCGGCGCCCTCCTGGTCGATGCCGTGCGCGGCGAGCGTGCGCCAGGGCACCCGCTCCCACGAGGCGGTCTCGAAGGCCAGCGCCGTGTCCAGTATCGCGCCCATGCAGCCCGTGCGCCCCAGCAGCGCCGCGCGCAACTCGCCGCTGAGGGACATGCTGTCGACGAGGGTGTCGAGCTCCTCGTCCATGAACGCGTCCAGCGTGGACAGGATGCCGGCGGTGAAGCAGCGCCCCGGCAAGGCGCCGGTGGCGAGCTCGCCGAGCAACTCGCAGAAGCGGGCGCGCCGCATCGCGATGCGCGTGAGCTCGGAGGGCTTGCCGCCGATCCTCGCCAGCACCAGCAGGTAGCACCAGCCGCGCACCCGCTCCACGCCCAGCGCGGCGATGGCCTCGCGCACCGATTCGATCGGGCGCGCGCGCCGGTAAAGCGGGGAATTGATCAGGCGGATCAGGCTGAAGCTCAGCACCGGATCGGCCGACACGCTGGCGGCCAGTTCGCCGATGCCGGTGTCCGGATCCGCGAGCTGCGCCATCAGCGCGACCAGCGCCGGCAGTGCCGGCGCGGCGCGGCGCCCGCGCAGCAGCTGCGGGCGCGCGAGGAAAAAGCCCTGGAAATAGCTGAAACCCAGATCGACGCACTGGTTGTACATCTCCCAGGACTCGATCTTCTCGGCGAGCAGGCGCAGGGGGTAGTTGCGCAGTTGCCGCACCTCGGCGCGCAGGCGCACCTCGCCGAGCTCGAGCACGTCGAGCTTGATGATGTCGGCAAGTTCCACCAGCGGCTCGAGGGAAGGGTGATGCTGGAAGTCGTCGAGCGCGATGCGATAGCCCTGCGCGCGCAGGCGTCGCACGCTGTCCAGCAACTCCGGGCTCACGACGACGTCCTCCAGCACCTCGACCACCAGGTGCTGCGGGTCCACCGGCGGTGGATAGAGGATCAGGTGCTTGGTGAAGTTGATGAACGCCGGCTTGCCGTCGGTCACGTCCATGATGCCGGCGCCGCCGAACGCGCTGAGCAGCACGCGCGAGGAAGCTTCGTCGCCGTCGCGCACCTCGGCCGCGTCCGGCGAGATCGCGCGGTAGAGCAGCTCGAAGGCGACGACGTTGAGCGAGGCGTCGTAGATCGGTTGCCTGGCGAGCAGGATCGACTGATCCGGCATGGCGCGTACTTCTCCGGCGGGGTGCTGGCGGCGGGCGCCATGATTGCACCACCGCATGCCAGCGGCAATAGCGTCAGCCGGCGTTCTCGGCCTGCAGCCGGTAGGGATTGCGGATGAGCCGTTCGGCGGGCTGCACGAGGGGCACCTCGCGCCCCTCGAGGTAGGCGTAGATCACCGTGAAGCTCAGCACGTTCTGCACGTACTGGCGTGTCTCGCGAAACGGGATGGTCTCGACGAAGCGGTCGTGCTCCACGGTCGCCGGCAGCTGCCGCAGCCATCGCTTCACGCGCCCGGGGCCGGCGTTGTATGCGGCGGCGGCGAGGACGCGGTTCTGCTGGAACTGGTCGAGCATCGTGCGCATGTAATGGCTGCCGATCACGACGTTGGTCGCGGGATCGAGCAGATCCGTGCTGCCCCGGTACCGGATGCCGGCCTTGCGCGCGGTGAGCTCGGCCGTCGTGGGCATGACCTGCATCAGCCCGAGCGCCCCGGCGGGCGACCGGACCGTCGGGTTGAGCGCGCTCTCCTGGCGCGCGATGGCGTAGAGCCAGTTCTGCTCGACGCGCTGCTGGCGCGCCGCGCGCGCGAAGTCCTGCGCGTGGACCGTGGGGAAACGCATTTCCAGCGCGTTCCATTCCCCGGCCGCGATCAGCGTGCCGATCGCGAGCTGGTGCCAGCCCCGGCTGCTGGCGATGCGCGCGGCGGCGAGGCGTTCGGACTGGTTCATGAGGCCGGTCGTGTGCAGCCATTCGCGCCGCGATTCCAGGGTGTCGCCCAGCAGCTCGAATTCGTGTGCCCGCTGGATGCCCGGAGCGCGCTCCACGGCCTGCAACAGTTCGTCGGCGACGGGCAGTGGCTGGTGCTGCATCGCGTAGCCGCGCCCGATGCGGTCGGCGGCGAGAAAGCCGTAGTAGCTGCGCGTGGCACCGAGTTGCGCGTAGGTGTCGTGCGAGCCGCCGGGGGAACCGGTCCTGCCTTCGCGACTGCGTGCCGCCCAGTACTGCCAGCGCTCGGTGGCGGCCAGCGGCGCGGGCAGCAGGTCCAGTGTCGCCAGCACGTCGTCCCAGCCCTCGCCGCGCAGGGCATGACGCACCGCGTCCTCGACGAGCGCGTCACTGCGCATGCGGGCGTCGAGCCCCATGATCCAGCGCATCGCGCTGCGGGGCGAGTCGGCGGCCAGCGCATTGGCGATGCGCGGCGCGGCGCTGCCGAGCGCGACCGGCCCGGGCTGTGCGGCGCGCGCATGGTGCTCGAAAGCCGACCTTGCCGCGTGCGCGTCGCGCGCCGCGAGGCGCGAGAGGCCGAAGGCGACGATCTGGGCGTGGCGCGGGTTGCCGGGTGCGAGGCGCGCCGGCTCCTGCACCAGCGCGGGCGCGTCGGCAACGCGCAGGAACAGCGTGGCGTCGGCACGCGCCGGCGCGTCCAGGAACCGCGTCAGGTACTGCGCGAGCCCCGTCTGCCCGGCCTCCATCGCGGCGTGGAAGCGTTGCCACGCCAGTGCCGGCGCGGGATTGCCGCGCGCCGTCCAGGCCTGGAACAGCGGGTCGCAGGCCTTCGGCAGCGAACGTGGCGCCGCCCAGATCTGCGCGGTCATGCGGTCTGCCTCGGCGGTTGCCCCGGTCATGAGCCGGGCCCGGGCATGGTCGCAGCGGCGCTCCGTGTTCGCCGGATCCTCGACGTAGTGGCGCAGGAATTCCTGCCAGCGTTCGTGCGATGCGAGCAGCGGCAGCCATGCCGCGCGCAGCCGCGCCGCGGGCAGGCCGTCGCCGTGACGCGCGAGGAAATCCTCGACCTCCGCCACGGGCATCGCGGGCAGGCGCCGGCGCAGTTGCGCGAGCTCGAGGTACGGGTAGAGCGGGTAGCCGGCAAGCAGGCTGCGGGCGCGGAGGAAGGGCTGCGGATCGCCACGCTCGAGCGCGCTCATCGCGGCGCGGTACTGCCGGCGCTGCTCGGCGAACGGGTCCGCGCCGGTGGCCGCGAACGCGCCGCACTGCGCCAGCAGCAGCGCGATTGCCACGATCAGGACACGCATGCTGCTCGACGGTGACCGGTACTGCGGGTCAACGGGTTCGACGACGGCGCTGCAAGGCAGCGCCGTCGTGTCAGGCTTCGCGCGATACCACCCGCACGGCGAGCACATCGCACCTGGCGCCGTGAAGCACGCCGTTCGCGGTGGAACCCATCAGCAACGAGAGGCCGTGCCGGCCATGGCTGCCGACCACGACGAGGTCGGCGCCGATCTCGTCGGCCACGTGATGGATTTCGGTCTCGGGACGGCCGACGACGAGATGGCGGTTGGTCTCCGGGATGTTCAGCGGATCGCAGAGCTGCGTCATGTGCGCGCGCGCCTGCTTGTGGATCTCCTCCTGGATGCCGGAGAAGTCCATCGGGATGTCGCCGCCGTAGGCGAAACTGAGCGGCTCGATCACATGGATGACGCTGAGTTGCGAGCCGAAGGCATCGCGCAGCGCCACTGCACGATCGACCACCTGCCGCGATTCGCCGCTCAGGTCCAGGCCCAGGAGAATGTGACGGTATGCGCTCATCAGCGGTGTTTCCTTGATGTTTACCCTGCCGGAATGCCTTCGGCTACCATAGCCCAGAATTTGCCGGCGCCGCAATTGCCGCCGCCGCGGTGCAGGTGACGCAAGATGAAGGCATTTCTGCTGGTGGCCGCGCTCGCGATGCTGTTCGTGCTCGGGCCCGTGCTCGCGATGCGCCCCTCCCCGCGCCAGGGCCAGCTCGCGCGCCTGCGCGCGCGCGCGGTCGCCGCGGGCCTGCGGGTGCGCGTCGAGGGCGGGCGCAACCCCGGGCGCGTGGCGGACTACGTGCTGCCGTGGCGCCTGGACGACCTGCAGCAGGTGCGCGGGCTGCGCCTGGTGTTGCGCCGCGGCGACGACGGAGCCTGGGAGGATGCGGAGTCCCTGGCGGCTCCGGCCGGGATTTTGCGCGAGGTCTGCGAGGCCGTGCCCGCGGGCGTTTCGGCGCTGCGCAGCATCGACGAGGGGCTGGCGGCGCAGTGGAACGAGAAGGGGCGCGACGAGGACGTGGAGCGGATCCGCGATGCGCTGC
>JAGPES010000112.1 GCA_018057015.1 Pseudomonadales bacterium
CGGTGATTGCGCGCAGCGCGTTGAACGGCTTGATGGCCAGTGTGCGCGAGGCGTCGAGTGCCATCCATGCCAGCGAAGGCTCCTTTTCCGGGATCCATTCGTGATCCGGCGGCGGGACCCTGCGCCCGCGCGGGGAGGTGTCGAGCAGGGCGCCCATCAGCGCCACCAGCCTGCCGCCGTCCATCGCGGCGTGATGCACCTTCACGATCAGCGCGACCCTGCCGCCGCGCAGTCCCTCCACCACGTGCATGTCCCACAGCGGCCGCGAGCGGTCCAGCAGTCGCGCGGCCACTTCGCCGGCGAAGGCCTCGAGCTCGCGCATGCCGCCGGGCGGGAGGACGGCGGCGCGGTGAATGTGCCTGTCCAGGTCGAAGTCGGGATCTTCCAGCCAGTGCGGATCACCGATCTGCAGCGGTCCGGCCACCAGGCGGCGGCGGAACGGTCCGATCAGGTGCAGGCGCTTCTGCATTGCGCGGCGCAGGCCGTCGTAGACGGAGTGCGCGGGCTTCTCGAGCAGCAGCACGCCCATCGTGTGCATCGGCATCTCGAGGGTTTCCGCGTGCAGCATGCCTGCATCCTGAGTGGAGATACGCATCATGATGTTGAACTCCCCGGGATATCGGTCGCGCACAGGGCGCGCTGCAGGCCTCAAAACGTGAAATGCAGGGTCTCGCCGTTGCCCGGCGTCACGCGCACCCGCCGTCCGGTGTGATCGCTGTCCAGCATTGCGTGCACGGTGGCACTGTTGCCGGGCGTCGTGCAGGCAACGAAGTGCTCGCCCGCGTCGGTCGCGCCGATCACCACCGCCTGCACCGGGTCGTCGCCGAACCAGTTCACGGTCCAGGACACGATGCATCCCGAATCCGGCGTCGTGGCGAGGCGCCGGCGCGGCAAGGCCTGCGCCGCGATGGTGGTGTCGGCACGGGTCCAGTCGACCTGGCTGGGCCGGCACGAGTAGATGCCGGCGGCGTGCTTCGACAGCATGCCGCCGTTGGCCGTCACCAGGCCGAAGACCTCGCGATCGCGCCGCAGGCGCCACACCATCTCGGCGATGCCGTGCATCGAGTAGTTGTTTCCCGGGCCGCCGAAATACGGCAGCCCGCCGGTCAGCGTCAGCGCGCGGCTGCCGTCGTCGGGCAGGCCGAGATGCACGGCGATCACGCTGACCGCGCAGGGGAAGCAGCTGTAGATGTCGATCGGCCCGATGTCGGCCGTGCCGAGTCCGGCCAGTGCGAAGGCGCGGGCCAGCACGGCGCCGGCAACCGGTGCCTCGCCCGGGTCGGGGCGCTCGCTCAGCTTCCATTCCGTGCCCTCGGCCATGCCGTGCAGGAACACCCAGCGCTCGCGTGGTATGCCGAGCTGGCGCGCTTTCGCCACGCTGGTCATCAGCAGCGCCGCGGCCTGGTTCACCCCGTCCTGCGCCACCATGCGCTTGGTGTAGAGATGTGTCATCGGTGCGGCGGCGAGGATCTGCTCGGCCGATTGCGCGCCGGTGAACTGGGCGTAGGGGTTGGCTGCCGCGACCGCGCTGAACGAGGCCAGCAGCGCGGCGATGCGTGCGCGTTGCTCCGCCGGCGAGCGGCCTGCCGCACGCGCGCGCGCCTGCTCGATCAGCGAGTAGAAATAGACCGGCATCACCAGGCCGTTGTGGATCTCCTGCGAGGTCATGAGGTCCGCGCCGAAGCCACGGTCGTCCAGCGGCTCGTCGAATTCCTCGTTCCAGTCGAGCGCCGTGGCCTGGCGCTCGGCGTGGCGCTGGTTGCGGATCGCCTCGGCACCGGTGAACAGCACGAGTTCGCGCTCGCCGCGCGCGATGTCGCCCGCGAACTCGATCAGCCGCGATTGCGGCTGGTTGCCGCCGACCTCGGTGTAGATGCGCTGGCGCGGCGTCGCGCCGATCGCGCGTGCGATCGACTGCGGCGGGTTGTTGCTGCGCCCGAACGGACAGGCCCACAGCGGCGAGGAGTCGGAGAAGAAGCGCACCACGGCGATGGTGTCGATGGCGGCGGCGAGCGCATCGCCGCCGGCGTCGGCCAGCGCCGCGGCGGCGGCGCGAGCGGCCAGTGCCGAGGGCGCCTCGGCGGTGGCACCCCTCTCCACGTACTGGCCGGCGCCAACCAGGATGGGCGTGCTGCCCGGGATATCGTTCAAGCAGGGTTCTCCTTGCGCGGCAATGCGTGAGCGCCGGTTACGGCTGCGGCAAGTGTACCGAAACGCGCGGCGTCGGGGCGGGAGTTACGAGTGGTAATCCAGCAGCCGCACCGGCCGGCGCCTGGCGCCCCAGGAGCCGGGTTCGGCGTCGAACAGGCCCGCGCACACGGCGCCGCAGGCGCGACAGCTGCCGCCGGGTCCGAGGTTCCAGTCGGTGATGCGGTACCCGTCGCGCCCGATCAGCCGCGTATCGCAGCCGTGGCAGTAGGTCGCGCCGTGCGTCTCGTCGTGCACGTTGCCGGTGTAGGCGTAGCGCACGCCGTTGCGGCGCGCGATCGCGTGCGCGCGCACCAGGGTGCTGCGCGGGGTGGCGGGGGTGTCGCGCATCTTCCACTCCGGGCGGAAGGCCGTGAAGTGCCACGGCACGTCCGGGCCGAGATTTTCCACCACCCACTGCGCCATCTCCTCGATCTCGCGCTCGGAGTCGTTCAGGCCCGGGATCAGCAGTGTGGTGAGCTCCAGCCACACCTTTGTTTCGTGCCTGAGGTAGACCAGCGTTTCCAGGATGGACGCGAGATGCGCGCCGCAAAGCTTGTGGTAGAAGTCCTCGGTGAAGCATTTCAGGTCGACGTTGGCGGCGTCCATGTGGCGGAACAGCTCCGCGCGCGGTGCCGGCGTCATGTAGCCCGCGGTCACGGCAACCGACCTGATGTCGAACTCGCGGCAGGCCGCGGCGACGTCGATCGCGTACTCGAGGAAGATCGTGGGGTCGTTGTACGTGTAGGCCACGCTGCGACAGCCCAGTTCCCGCGCCGCGCGCGCGATCGTTTCGGGCGTCGCGGCATCGGCCAGCGTGTCCCATTCGCGCGACTTGCTGATGTCCCAGTTCTGGCAGAACTTGCAGGCCAGGTTGCAGCCTGCGGTGCCGAAGGACAGGATCGGCGTGCCCGGCAGGAAGTGGTTCAGCGGTTTTTTCTCCACCGGGTCGACGCAGAACCCGCTGGAGCGACCCCAGGTGGTCAGCACGACGGCGTCGTCCTGGTTGCCGCGCACGAAGCACAGCCCGCGCTGCCCCTGGTGCAGCTTGCACAGGCGCGGGCAGACATCGCACTGCACGCGCCCGTCGGGGAGCTTGTGCCAGTACCGGGTGGGAAAGGCGGATTCGAAACGCATGCGCCATTGGAGCGCCGGATCGCACCCGAGTTCAGTGCGCGGCGCTTGAAAATGTGCGGCAAGGGGCGCATGTTGAAAAAAGCCGACCACGGAGGGTATTCCATGAGTGCCGTGCGCAAACCCGCGGTGGCGGGGCTGTTCTATCCAGCGGACGCCGCAAGCCTGCACGGCGCGGTGCGCGCGTTCCTGCGCGCCGTGCCGCCGGGCGGCGAGATCCCCAAGGCGATCATCGTGCCTCATGCGGGCTACGCGTATTCGGCGCCCGTGGCCGCCTCGGCCTATGCGCGGCTCGCGCCGGCGCGCGGGCGCGTAAAGCGCGTCGTGCTGCTCGGTCCCTCGCACCGGGTCGCGTTTCACGGGCTGTCGGTGCCGAGCTGCGAGAGCTACGAGACTCCGTTCGGACGCATCGAGCTCGACCACGCGGCGATCGCGGGGCTGTCGGCGCTGCCGCAGGTGGTCTGTCTCGATGCGGCCCACGCCCGCGAGCACAGCCTGGAGGTGCACCTGCCGTTCCTGCAGGAGGTGCTGGGCGAGTTCAGCCTGGTGCCGCTGGTGGTCGGCGAGGCCTCGGCCGAGGAGGTTGCCGAAGTGCTCGAGAGCGTCTGGGACGGCCCCGAGACGCTGGTCGTCGTCAGCACGGATCTGAGCCACTACCACGATTACGAAACCGCGCAGCGCCTGGACCGTGCCACGTGCGAGGCGATCGAGGCGATGCGCTTCGAGGACCTGGCGCAGCAAGCCGCCTGCGGGCGGGTGCCGCTGGGCGGGCTGCTCTGCCTCGCGCGCCGGCGCGGCATGCGCGTGACCACGGTGGACCTGCGCAATTCCGGCGATACCGCGGGCGATCGCGAGCGCGTGGTGGGCTATGGCGCCTGGCTCGTCGCCTGAGCGCGCCTTCGGTCCCGCCGAGCGCGAAATCCTGCTCGCGCTGGCGCGCGCGTCCATCCGCTCCGGGCTCGGCGGCGAGCGCCTGCGGGTGGAGGTCGGGGATTTCGCGCCTGCGCTCACCGAGCCGCGCGCGAGCTTCGTCACGCTGCACCTGTCCGGGCAGCTGCGCGGCTGCATGGGCACGCTGGAGGCGCGGCGCGCGCTGGTCCTCGAGGTGGTCGAAATGGCGCACGCCGCGGCCTATCGCGACCCGCGCTTCCCCGCGCTCGGCGTCGAGGAGTTCGCGCGCATCGAGCTGCACATCTCGGTGCTGAGCCGGCCGGAGCCGCTCGCGTTCGCCTCGGAGGAACAACTGCTCGGCCAGCTGCGTCCCGGCGTCGACGGGCTGATCCTCAGCGAGCGCCACGCGCGCGGCACCTTCCTGCCTTCGGTATGGGAGCAGCTGTCCGAGCCGCGTGAATTCCTCGCGCGGCTCAAGCAGAAGGCGGGCCTCGGTCCCGATCACTGGTCCGACGCGATCCGCGTCGAGCGCTACACCGCCGAATCGATACCCTGAGAAGCGCTGGCACACGGTTGACCTCGATCAATCGCATCGTGCTCCGCCGGGCCGAGAATTGTCGGGCCCTGACGACAACGAAGACACGAGGACGCTGCAGATGCGCCAGTTGAGTGCCCTGGATCGCCTGTTTCTCACCCGGGAAAACCCCCGTACCCCGGCGCACCTGAGCGCGCTGCTGTTCTACTCCCAGCAGACAGCGCCCGGCGGACGGGTGCGCTTGCGCGACATCGTGAACGTCTTCGCCGAGCGCGCCCACGCGGTGCCGTTCCTGCATTGTCGGGTGCAGGAGGTGCCTTTCGGGCTGGACAATCCCTACTGGGTGCACGACAAGCACTTCAACGTCGAGTCGCACGTCAATCACGTCGCGCTGCCCAAGCCTGGAGACTGGCGCCAGCTGTGCATCATGGCGGCGCGGATCCACGCGCGTCCCGTCGACCGCTCGCGACCGCTGTGGGAGGCCACCGTGATCGAGGGGCTCGACAACATCGATTTCCTGCCGCGCGGCAGTTTCGCGATCCTGCTGAAAGTGCACCACGCGGCGGTCGATGGCATCGAGGCGCTGAAAGCCGTGGAACGCCTGCACGACACGGCGCCGGCTGCCGTGCACGAGGACGCGGGTGACGCGCGCGGCGAAGAGGGGGAATTGCCGGCCGGCGAGATGCTCGCGCGCGCCGGGCTCCACGCCCTGGGTACGCCGCTGCGCTGGGGACGCCTCGCGGGCAACCTGCTGCCGGCGGTGGCGCGCGTGGTCGCGGCGGTGCGCGGGCAGCGTGGCGCGCGCGCCGCGGGCGCGGTCAACACCCGGTTCAGCGGGCGGGTTTCCTCGTATCGCGTGGTGGAGAGCACCTTCTTCGCACTCGCGGAGCTGAAGGCGATCCGCGCCGCGGTGCCCCACAGCACGCTGAACGACGTGTTGGTCACCGTGATCGGCGGCGCAATGCGCCGGTATTTCCAGTC
The DNA here is from genome assembly GCA_018057015.1 of Pseudomonadales bacterium. Taxonomy (GTDB): domain Bacteria; phylum Pseudomonadota; class Gammaproteobacteria; order Pseudomonadales; family UBA5518; genus UBA5518. The sequence continues at coordinate 5,729 of JAGPES010000112.1, forward strand.
GCGCGGGGAACTCGGCGACGTCTCGCCCCTGACCATCGCGCCGGTGAGCGTGCGCGAGGCCGAGGCGCGCGAGCTGGGCGGCAACATGGTGAGCGCCATGGCCTTCCCGATCCACACCACCATCGAGGATCCGCTGGAGCGCCTGGCGGCGGTGCAGCGCGATGCGGCTGCCGCCAGGCAGATCGCCGAGGCACTGGGACCGCACAATGCGCTGGACCTGCTCGAGGCCGTCCCGCCGCAGCTCGCGTCGCTGGGCCTGCTCGAGATCGGCACGCGCGTGCTGATGGCGGCCGGCATCGCGATGCCGGTCAATACCGTGATCACCAGCGTGCCCGGACCGCAGGCTCCGCTGTACCTGGCGGGCGCCCGCCTGGTCACCATGGCGGGATTCGGTCCCATCACGGATGCCATGGGCTTGTTCCACGCCGTGATGAGCTACGACGGCAGGGTGTCCATCGCCATCAACTCCTGCCGCGAGATGATGCCCGACCCGGCTTTTTACGCCGAGTGCATCGTGGCCTCGTTCGAGGCGTTGCGCGACGCGGCGGCCGCGGCGAAGCCCCCGGGCGCGGTGCGTGCGAAGGGGCTGACGAAACGCGTGCCGGCTCGCGCCAGCAAGGAGGCGAAGGGCGCGAGGAAGGCGAGCCGCCGTGCCGTGGCGAGACGCAAGCCGGCGGTGCGCCGGCGCGACCGAGACGCGCGAGCACGGGATTGACCCCGGATGCCGCGGCGCGGGATCACCCGCCGGCGTCGTCGAGCTCCCCGATCATCTGCTCGCGCATGCGGAATTTCTGCACCTTGCCGGTGACCGTCATCGGGAACTCGTTGACGAAGCGGATGAGCTGCGGCACCTTGAAGTGGGTGATCCGGTCCTTGCAGAAGACCTTGACTGCATCGGCATCGAGCACGGCGCCCGCACGAACGCGGATCCACGCGCATACCTGTTCACCGTATCGCGGATCCGGTATCCCGAACACCTGCACGTCCTGGATGTCGGGGTGCGTGAAGAGGAACTCCTCGACCTCGCGCGGATAGATGTTCTCGCCGCCGCGGATGATCATGTCCTTGATGCGGCCGGTCACCTGCACGTAGCCCTCGGGGTCCATCACGCCGATGTCGCCGGAGTGCAGCCAGCCCTGGGCGTCGATGGTTTCGCGGGTCTTTTCCGCGTCGCCCCAGTAGCCGTGCATCACCGCGTAGCCGCGGCAGCAGATCTCGCCTTTCTCGCCGACCGGCAGCGTGTGCCCCTCCGGGTCCACTATCCGGATCTCGCAGTGCGCGGCCGGTCGGCCCACCGTGGCCACGCGCTTCTCGATCGGGTCGTCGGCACGCGTCATGTGGTTCACGGGGCTGGTCTCGGTCTGGCCGTAGGCGATCAGGACCTCCGCCATGTGCATCTGCGTCAGCACGCGATTCATGACTTCGACCGGGCAGGGGGCGCCGGCCATGATGCCGGTGCGAAGCGTCGAGAGATCGAATTCGGCGAAGCGCGGATGATCGAGCTCGGCCATGAACATCGTCGGCACGCCGTGCAGCGCGGTGCAGCGCTCGGCGGTCACGGCCTCGAGCGTGGCGAGCGGATCGAAGGCGGCCGCGGGGAACACCGCGGCCGCGCCGTGCGTGATGCAGGCGAGGCTGCTCATCACCATGCCGAAGCAGTGGTAGAGTGGCACCGGCACGCACAGGCTGTCGTGCTCTGTCAGGCGCATGCCGTCGCCGACGATCCTGCCGTTGTTCAGGATGTTCAGGTGCGTCAACGTCGCCCCTTTGGGGTTGCCGGTGGTGCCGCTGGTGAACTGGATGTTGATCGGGTCGCCGGGGCGCAGCCGTGCGGCGACCGCGTCGACGCGCGCGGTGTCCGCGGCGCTGACCGCGGCGCGGATCGCGTCGAAACCGAACATCCCGGGCGTGGGCGTGTCGCCCATCCGGATCACGGTCTCGAGGTGCGGCAGCCTGTGCGCATCCAGTTGTCCGGGCTCCGCGCGCGCAAGCTCCGGCGCCAGCGTCTGCAGCATGGCGAGGTAGTCGTTCGACCTGAATCGCTCGGCCGCGATGATGGCCTTGCACTCGACCTTGTTCAGCGCGTACTCGAGCTCGTACAGGCGGTAAGCGGGGTTGATGCACACCATGATCGCGCCGATGCGCGCGGTGGCGTATTGCGTCAGGCACCACTCGACGCAGTTCGGTGCCCAGATGCCGACGCGGTCGCCCGGCTCGATGTCGAGCGCCAGCAGCGCCGCGGCGAACCGGTCCACTTCCCGCCGGTACTCGGCGTAGCTCCAGCGGATGCCCTGGTGGCGCACCACCAGCGCGGGGCGCCCGGGAAAGCGCTGCGCGGTCTCGACGAAGGCCTCGCCGATGGTCTGGTTCAGCAGCGGCTGTTCGACCGGGCCGCTGCGCTGGCTGAGAGTGAGCGTCATCGTGTCAGCGCCCCCATTCGCGATTGCGCAGCTCGACGCGGCGGATCTTGCCGCTCACGGTCTTCGGCAGCTCGTCGACGAACTCGATGCGGCGCGGGTACTTGTAGGGTGCGGTGACGCGCTTCACGTGCTCCTGCAGCTCGACGGCGAGCGCGCTGCCGGGCTCGTAGCCGGGCGCGAGCACCACGAAGGCCTTGACGACCTCGCCGCGCTGCTCGTCGGGGCTGCTGACCACCGCGGACTCCGCCACCGCCGGGTGCTCGATCAGCGCGCTCTCGACCTCGAAGGGACCGATGCGATAGCCGGCCGAGAGGATCACGTCGTCGGAGCGGCCCACGAACCAGAAGTAGCCGTCGGCATCCACCGTGGCACGGTCGCCGGTGAGGTACCAATCGCCGCGGTAACTCGCGGCCGTCCTGCGCGCGTCGCCCTTGTACTCGAGAAAGAGCCCGGGCGGGCGCCCGGGCTTCACGCGCACCGCCACGTCGCCCTCGGTATCGGGCGGCAGCACGCGGCCT
>JAGPES010000114.1 GCA_018057015.1 Pseudomonadales bacterium
AGATCGTGGAGCACGTCCCGTACTGAGCCCCCGCGAGCGGCGATGGCCGGGCATGGCGTTTAATGGCAGAATTGGCGCCCTTTTGCGCTACAACCCACAGGCAGGACGATGGCTGAGATCAGGACAATCGAGGGAGTCTTCGCGGCGGGAGAGGCGCGCTTCGCGCTGGTCGCGAGCCGCTTCAACAGTTTCGTGGTGGAAAGCCTGGTCGCCGGCGCCGTCGACACGCTGCGCCGTCACGGGGTGGCCGAGACGCAGATGACGCTGGTGCGCTCGCCCGGCGCCTTCGAGCTGCCGCTGGTGGTGCAGAAGGTGGCGGCCAGCGGCAACTACGACGCGATCATCGCCCTCGGCGCCGTTATCCGCGGCGGCACGCCGCACTTCGAATACGTCGCCGGCGAGTGCACCAAGGGCATCGCGCAGGTTTCGCTCGCGAGCGGCCTGCCGATCGCCTTCGGCGTGCTGACGGTCGACACCATCGAGCAGGCGATCGAGCGCGCGGGCACCAAGGCCGGCAACAAGGGCGCGGAAGCCGCGCTGTCGGCGCTCGAGATGGTCAGCCTGCTCGCCCGGCTGTGAGCGCGGGGATCACCTTGAGCGACAATGCGCTGGAAAACGAACGTCGCCAGCTCGCGGCGGCGCGGCGCAAGGCGCGCCACTACGCCGTGCAGGCCCTGTACCAGTGGGCGATCACCGGCAACTACCTCGCCGACATCGAGCAACAATTCATCGAGGAATTCGATTTCCGCGGAGCCGACACCGGGTATTTCCGCGAAATGCTGCACGGCGTGCCGGCCGATCTCGCCGCGATCGAGGCCGCCATGGAGCCCCACCTCGACATCGCGCTCGAGAAGCTCGGCCCGGTGGAGCGCGCGGTGCTGCGCATCGCCGTGTGGGAACTCGAGGCGCGCCCGGACGTCCCCTACCGGGTGGTGCTGAGCGAGGCGATCGCGCTGGCGAAAAAGTTCGGCGCTGCCGAGAGTCACCGCTTCGTCAACGGCGTGCTCGACAAGGTTGCGCGCGACCTGCGTCCCGCGGAAACCGGCCGCGCGCGCTGAAAGCCCGGGATCGTCGCGGTGGCGCTGTCCGAATTCGAGCTGATCACACGCTACTTCGATTCTCCCGACTTCGACTTGCCCGATGCCGAGGGCGTGCTGCTCGGCATCGGCGACGACGCCGCGATCCTGCGCCTGCCTCCCGGCGAAGATCTCGCGGTCTCCGTCGACACGCTGGTCGGCGGCGTGCATTTTCCTTCCGACAGCAGCCCGGAGCAGATCGGCCAGCGCGCGCTCGCGGTCAATCTCAGCGACCTCGCCGCGATGGGCGCGCGTCCGCTGTGGTTCACGCTGGCGCTGACCCTGCCCGAGCCCGATGAGGCGTGGCTCGCCGGCTTCAGCCGCGGGCTGGCGGCACTTGCGCGGCGCTGCCACGTCGCGCTGGTCGGCGGCGATACCACGCGCGGGCCGCTCAGCATCACCATCCAGGTCCACGGCAGCGTGCCGATCGAGCTCGCGCTGCGTCGCGACGGCGCGCGCGCGGGCGACGATGTCTGGGTCAGCGGCCATCCGGGCACGGCGGCGCTGGGCCTGCGGCAGCTGCTCGCCGGCGGGCCGGGCGACCAGGCGGCGCGGGTGTTTCTGGCACCGGCCCCGCGCGTTGCGCTGGGGCTCGCGTTGCGCGGACTGGCCTCGGCTGCGATCGATGTTTCCGACGGCCTGCTCGCCGACGCGGGCCACATCGCCGCGCGCAGCGGGGTGGCGATCGCGCTGGAGCGTGAGCGGCTGCCGCTATCGCCGCCGCTGGCGGCGCTCGCCGACCCGCAGGACGCGTGCGCGCTCGCGCTCACCGGCGGTGACGATTACGAGCTCTGTTTCACGGCGCCGCCGCGGCATGCGGCGGCGATCATCGGCGCCGCGGCGGATCTCGGGCTCGCGTGCACGCGCATCGGCCGCGTGCTGGCGGGGCAGGGCGTGAGCTGCGCGGGTTTCGTGCCGCGCGTGGCCGGCTACCAGCACTTCCGGAGCGGCTGAGACCATGCGCGCCGCTGCCGGTCGCCGGCGCGCCGCGGCGCCGGGATGGTGGATACTGGTGATGCTGCTGTCGTCGCCCGGCGCCGCGGCTGCCGAGCCTGTGTACATCACCGCCGCGGCGCTGTACGAGGGCCGCGCCATGCTCGGCATCGACGGCAGGCAGCGCCTGCTGCGCGCGGGCGAGACCTCGCCCGAAGGCGTGACGCTGATCAGCGCGACTGCGCGCGAGGCGGTGATCGAGATCGACGGCCGGCGCCAGACGCTCGCGCCGGGGCGCGATACCGGCGGCGGCTTTGCCGCGCCCGGGCGCAAGCGCGTAGCGATCCAGCGCGGCGGGCGGCAGGAATACCTGGTGGCCGGCACGGTGAACGGCCTGCAGGTGCAGTTCCTGGTCGACACCGGCGCCAACGTCGTGGCGATGAACAGCGCCGATGCACGCCGCCTCGGCATCGATTACCGCCTGCACGGCGCGCCGGGCGCGGTGCAGACCGCGGGCGGGGTCGTGCCGGCCTGGTCGGTGACGCTCGATCGCGTCGAGGTCGCCGGGATCGTGGTGCGCCACGTCGCCGCCTCGGTGATCGAGGGCAACCATCCCGCGCAGCTGCTGCTCGGCATGTCCTGGCTCGGGCACGTTTCGATGCGCGAAGAGCACGGCGTGCTCTATCTCGAGGAAAAGTAGCCGCGCTTGGCCACGCGGGATCGCCCTCGCGACACGCCGGTGTGAGAAAGGCGGACCAGCTGCTAGAATCTGCGCCCCTTCAGCCGGCCGGAGCCGCCCGTGTCTGTCCGTTACATCGCCTCGTCACGCCTGCCGACACCCTGGGGGGTGTTCGACATGCATGGCTTCGAGGATATCGAGAACGAGAAGGAGCACCTGGTCCTGACCATGGGCGATGTCGGCAACGGCGAACCGGTGCTCGCGCGCATCCATTCGGAATGCCTCACCGGGGACGCGCTGTTCAGCATGCGCTGCGACTGCGGTGCACAGCTGCGCACGGCCCTGGAGCGCATCGCGCGCGAAGGGCGCGGCGCGCTGCTGTACCTGCGCCAGGAAGGGCGCGGCATCGGGCTGCTGAACAAGATCAAGGCCTACCGCCTGCAGGACGAGGGCGCGGACACCGTCGAGGCCAACGAGCAACTCGGCTTCGGTGCCGACATGCGCAACTACAGCATCTGCCGCACGATGCTGAAGCACCTGCACATCACCTCGCTGCGGCTGATGACCAACAACCCGCGCAAGGTTTCGGCGATCGAGGACATGGGGATCAAGGTCGTGGAGAGGATCTCGATCCGCACCGGCCAGAACCCGCACAACGCGCGCTACCTCGAAACCAAGGCCGGCAAGCTCGGCCATTGGATGCAGGAGGATCCGGGCGGGTAGGCCCGGACCTACCCCTGGCCCCGGGCGCCCTTGCGCGCCGGGCGCAACGCCGCCAGCCGTTCGCGGATCGATGCCTCGATGCCCTCGGCATCCAGTCCCACGTCGTGCAGCATCTGCTGCGGCTTGCCGTGCTCCAGGAAACGGTCGGGGAGCCCGAGCACGAGCAGCGGCATCACGATGCCGCGCGCCGCCAGCAACTCGGCCACCGCGGCGCCGGCGCCGCCGGCCACCGCGTTCTCCTCCACCGTGACCAGCAGCGCGTGGCTGGCGCACAGTTGCAGGATCAGCCCCTCGTCCAGCGGCTTGACGAAGCGCATGTCGGCGACGCTCGCTTCCAGCGTGGTGCCTGCGACGAGCGCGGGCGTGACCATGCTGCCGAAACCGAGGATCGCGACCTCGCGCCCGGCGCGGCGCAGCACGCCCTTGCCGATCGCCACGGGCTCCAGAGCGGGGTCGATCGCCGCACCCGGGCCGGTGCCGCGCGGGTAGCGCACCGCGGCGGGTCCCCGGTGCAGGAATCCGGTGCAGAGGAGCTTGCGCGTCTCGTCCTCGTCGGAAGGGGCCATCACCACCATGTTCGGGACGCAGCGCAGGTAGCTCAGGTCGAAGCTGCCTGCATGGGTCGGGCCGTCCTCGCCGACGAGCCCGGCGCGGTCGATCGCGAACAGCACGTCGAGGTTCTGCAGCGCCACGTCGTGGATCAGCTGGTCGTAGCCGCGCTGCAGGAAGGTGGAGTAGATGGCCACCACCGGCTTCATGTCCTCGCAGGCAAGACCGGCGGCCAGCGTCACCGCGTGCTGCTCGGCTATCGCGACGTCGTGGAAACGCGCCGGGAAGCGGCGCGCGAATTCCACCATCCCCGAGCCCTCGCACATCGCCGGCGTGATGCCGACCAGGCGCTCGTCGCGCCACGCCATGTCGCACAGCCAGTCGCCGAAAACTTCCTGGTACTTCGGGCGCACCGGCTGGGGCTTGCTGCCCGCGACGCGTGGCGCCGGGTCGATCTTGTTGATGGCGTGGTAGCCCACCGGGTCGCGCTCGGCCGGCGCGAAGCCCTTGCCCTTCACCGTCATCACGTGCAGCAGCTGCGCGCCCCTGAGTTCGCGCACGTTGCGCAGCGTGGCGAGCAGCCCCGGCAGGTCGTGCCCGTCGACGGGGCCGATGTAGTTGAATCCGAGTTCCTCGAACAGGGTGCCCGGGGCCACCATGCCCTTCATGTGCTCCTCGGTGCGGCGCGCAATCTCGAGCGCGGGTCCCGGCAGGCGCGACAGCACGCGCTTGCCGGCCTCGCGCATGTTGTTGTACGGGCGGCTGGCCCAGATGCGCGCGAAGTAGGAGGCGAGTCCGCCCTCGTTGCGCGAGATCGACATCTGGTTGTCGTTCAGGATCACCAGCAGGTCGGCGCCGGTGTGCGAGGCGTGGTTGAGCGCCTCGAAGGCCATGCCCGCGGTCATCGCGCCGTCGCCGATGATCGCGACCGCCCGGCGGTCCTCGCCGCGCGCGCGCGCCGCCAGCGCCATGCCGAGCGCAGCGCTGATGCTGGTGCTGGAGTGGCCGACGCCGAAGCAGTCGTACTCGCTCTCGGCGCGGTTGTTGAATGCCGCGAGGCCGCCGGCCTTGCGGATCTTCAGCATCGCCTCGCGCCGCCCGGTCAGGATCTTGTGCGGGTAGCTCTGGTGGCCCACGTCCCACACCAGCCGGTCACGCGGGGTGTCGAACAGGTAGTGCAGCGCGATGCTGAGTTCCACCACGCCGAGGCCGGCGCCGAAGTGACCGCCGGTCTGGCCCACGGTGAAGAGCAGGAATTCGCGCAGCTCGTTGGCGAGCTGCAGCAGCTGGGCCTCGTCGAGCGCGCGCAGGTCGGCGGGAAATGTCACGCGATCGAGCAGCGGCGTCACCGGCCGCGTCACGGGAATTTCCTGAAAGAGCTTCATTCGTGGGGCTTTCCTGCGGGAATGCCGGCGAGCTGCGACCGGTCAAGGCGGCGATTCTAACCGATCACGGGGACGCTCGTAATCGGCGTTCAGCGGTCCCGGCTGACGATGAAACGCGCCATCTCCGCCAGTGCGGCAGCCGGCTGGCCGAGCGGTTCCAACGCCGCCAGCGCCGCGTCGCGCAGTTTGCGGGCAAGGGCGCGCGCGCCAGCCTCGCCGAGCTGGGTCACGTAGGTCGGCTTGGTCCTGGCGGCGTCGGAACCCGGGTTCTTGCCGAGCGCCGCCACGTCGCCGCAGGCGTCGAGTATGTCGTCCTGCACCTGGAAGGCCAGGCCGATGCAGCGTGCGTACTCGTCCAGGCAGGCGAGCGCGGGCGGGCGCGCGCCTCCCAGCAGCGCACCCATGCGCAACGCCGCGCGGATCAGCGCGCCGGTCTTCAGCGCGTGCATGGTCTCGAGCGTTGATCCGGCAATCGGGAGCCCGACGTGGGCGATGTCGACTGCCTGGCCACCGACCATGCCGCGGCTGCCGCTCGCGCTGGCCAGTTCCGCGATCAGCGCGAGCCGCGTGGCGGCGTCCACCGAGTCGGCGGCACACAGCAACTCGAAGCCGAGCGTCTGCAGCGCGTCGCCGGCGAGGATTGCCGTGGCCTCGTCGAAGGCCTTGTGACAGGTGGGCTTGCCACGACGCAGGTCATCGTCGTCCATCGCCGGCAGGTCGTCGTGGACCAGGGAGTAGGTGTGGATGCACTCGATCGCGCACGCGGCGCGATCGGTGTCCGCCGCGCTGGCGCGGCTGCCGCCGACTGCCGCGGCCGCGGCGTAGAGCAGCACCGGGCGCAGGCGCTTGCCCCCGGCGAGCAGGCTGTAGCGCATCGCCTCGCGCAGGCGTGCGTCGGCGTGACCGACCGTTTCGCCCTCGAACAGCGCGGCCAGCGCTGCCTCGGCGCGCCGGCGGCAGGTTTCGAGCTCCGTGCCGCTGCTGGGCGGCGCCTCAGGCATCGGCGTCCTCGTCGTCCTCGTCAGCTTGCGCGAACGGCGCTGCGCGCACCTCGCCGTCCTGCACCGCGAGCAGTTGCACGCGCTGCTGCGCGTGGGTCAGGGCCTGCTGGCACTGCTGGGTCAGGCGGATGCCGGCCTCGAACGCCTTCAGCGATTCCTCGAGGCTCAGGTCTCCTTCCTCCATGCGCTCCACCAGGGCTTCCAGGTCGGCCAGGGACTTCTCGAAATTCAGGGGCTTGCGCGGTGCTGACACGGTGTTCCGGCCTGTGGGGGTTGGACCGGCGCGACAGTAGCCCGAGCCCCGGCACAAATCAACTTGCGGGTCGGGCTGTCGAGTATCCGCGTCACACCACCTGTCGCATGAATGGCGACGCAAGCCTCCCCTTCGCGGGCAGGTGGCGTAACCGGCAGATGTCCGGCTGAAGCCGGACCCACAAAGGCGTCTAGAATGAGCCAAGTGCAGTGGACGCGGGAGCTCGGTGTGGATCTGGCGACAGTTATCGGCTTGCTCGGGGCCCTGGTCATCATCATGGCCGCGATATTTCTCGGCGGCGACCCCGTGATGTTCCTCGACGCGCCCTCGTTCCTGATCGTGCTCGGCGGCACGGTCTTCGTCGTGATGAGCAAATTCGGCATGAGCCAGTTCGCCGGCGCCTTCAAGGTGGCGGGCAAGGCCTTCCTGTTCCGCTCCGAGGAGTCCGGTGAGCTGATCGCGCGCATCGTCGAGCTCGCCAACCTCGCGCGCCGCGGCGGCCTGCTCGCGCTGGAGGAACAGCCCATCTCGAACCGCTTCCTTGCCGACGGGTTGCGGCTGCTCATCGACGGCCACGACGCCGAGCACGTGCAGGCTGCACTGTCCAAGGACCGCCGGCTGGCAATGGAGCGTCACGAGTGGGGCCAGCGCATTTTCCTGGCAATGGCCGACGTGGGGCCGGCCATGGGGATGATCGGCACGCTGGTCGGCCTGGTGCAGATGCTCGCGAACATGGACGATCCCAAGTCGATCGGCCCGGCAATGGCTGTCGCGCTGCTCACCACGCTCTACGGCTCCCTGCTGGCGAACGTCATCTGCATGCCCATCGCCGACAAGCTGAAGCTGCGCGGCAGCGAAGAGGCGATGCAGCGCGCACTGGTCGTCGACGGCCTGCTCGCGATCCAGGCCGGGCAGAACCCGCGCGTGATCCAGGGCCTGCTCGAGCGCTACCTGCCCGAGGGCCGGCGGCCCGCGGCGGCCTGAGGCACGGCTCGCGTGGACGACGAGGAACAGCGCGGCGGCGGCTCGGAAATCGCCATCCCCAAGTGGATGCCGACCTTCGCCGACATGATGACGCTCCTGATGTGCTTCTTCGTACTGCTGCTGACGTTTGCCGAGATGGACATCAAGCGCTACCAGCAGATCGCCGGATCGATGTCGGAAGCCTTCGGCGTGCGGCGCCGGATCGAGGCTGAGAGCGTGCCGATGGGCACCAGCGTGATCGCGCTGGAATTTTCGCCCGGCGAGCCACGGCCCACGCCGATCAGCGAAATCTACCAGCACAGCGATGCGCAGCCCGATCCCGGCGATGACGAGGCGACGCAGGCGCTGGAGCTGATCCGGCAGATGAAGCGCGACGTCGAGGCACGGATCCTCGCGACGCAGACCGATGCCGCCGCGCTGGCCGACGAGCTCACGGCCGAGATTGCCCGCGGTGAGGTCGAGATCGAGACCCGCGGGCGCCGCATCGTGGTGCGCATCCGCGAGCGCGGTTCCTTCGCCTCTGGCTCGGCGCAGCTCAAGCCCGGGTACCAGGCGCTGATGCGGCAGTTCCGCGACGTGCTCGCCGCGCAGGAGGGAGCCGTCGCGGTGCAGGGGCACACGGACGACGTGCCGATCGGGACCGCGCGCTTTCGCTCCAACTGGGAACTGTCGTCGGCGCGCGCGGTGTCGGTCGCCGAGCCGCTGCTGGAGGGCGCCGTGCTGGATCCGCGCCGCCTGTCGGTCACCGGGTTCGCCGACACCCGTCCGCTGGCCGGCAACGACACGCCCGAGGGGCGCGCGCGCAACCGGCGCGTCGAGATCGTGATCGACCAGGGCATCGACGCGCGCATGCGCGAGCAACTCGATGTGCTGAAGACCGGCGATCCCGCATACTACCGCTCGCTGCGCCTGGACGATGCAGCGCACGGGCAGGGCGGCATGACGCGCTGATCAGGAGACGGGCAGGTGATCGAGAAGCGGATCGGCGCGGACCGCCGGCGATTCTTTCGCATCGACGACCGGTTGCGGCTCGCCGTGCGACGCGT
>JAGPES010000113.1:0-1963 GCA_018057015.1 Pseudomonadales bacterium
AAGGGCGCCGGTCACCAGAACGGTCCCGCGCTGTGGAACATCTTCGGCCGCAAGGCCGGCACGCAGGAAGGCTTTGGCTATTACTCTCAGGCGCTCAGGGACTCGGGTCTCGTGTGGACACCGGAGTACCTCGATGCCTGGCTCGCCAACCCGACGACGTTCATGCCGGGCACCACGATGATGACCCCGGGCGTGCCCGATGCGCAGCGTCGCGCGGACCTGATCGCCTACCTGCAGCGCTTTCGCGAATAGCGCGGGCTCCCGTAGGTTCGGCTTCAGCCGAACATTGTCCGGCTGAAGCCGAACCTACGCGGACAGGTTTCCATGCGCGAAATCCGCGACGCTGAAGGCCATGATGTGGTCGAGCCACCATTGCGGGGCCCGCGACATCAGCGTATTGACGTCCCAGTAGTCGCGCCAGAGCCGGATCATGCCTCCCTCGACCTCCATCACGGAGACGAATGGCAGCGCGACCACCTCGCCGGTGTGGAAATGCCAGGTCTCGGTGTGCTCGACCATCACGGTCGGGCCTTCGGCGATCATGCGGTGGATCTCGTGCGTGAACCGCTCGACGGGCTCGTGCCCGATGCGCAGCCGCACCGCGATTGCCTGCGGACCCGTGGCCGCGGAATCCGGCACGGCAACGTCCACGTAGACGCCGTCGGCGGCGAAATAGCGCCCTATGGCATCGTAGTCGCGCGCCACGTAGACATCGTTCCAGAAGCGGGTGACCAGGTCCTTGTTCGCGACTTGTCGTGACATGCGGTGGCTTGCCCTGGATCGAGGTGCGGCGAGGGTAGGGCGGGGCGGCCCCACGCCGCAAGTTACCGAACGGCAAGCCGCGGCGTGAGCACTTTGGTCAGCGTCGGCGAGGCACCTCCGTCACTGATCGGTGCGACGGGGGGTTCTATACTCGCCGCGTTCCACGAACCATTGCACGGAGAACTACCATGAAGATCGGACTGCAACTCGGCTACTGGCAGAAGAACCCCACGCCGCGGTTCATCGAACTGGCGCAGGTGGCCGAGAGCCTGGGCTTCGATTCCGTCTGGACCGCGGAGGCCTACGGGTCGGACTGCTTCACGCCGCTGGCGGCAATCGCGGCCTCGACGAAGCGAATCCGGCTCGGCACCGGCGTGATGCAGATTTCCGCGCGCACGCCGACCTGTGCGGCGATGACGGCGCTGACGCTGGATCACATCTCCAACGGGCGGCTGATCCTCGGTGTCGGCGTGTCGGGGCCGCAGGTGGTCGAGGGCTGGTACGGACAGCCGTTCACGAAGCCGCTGGAGCGCACGCGCGAGTGGATCCAGATCTTTCGCCAGGTGATCGCGCGCGAGGAGCCGGTCGAATTCCACGGCGCCCAGTACGACCTGCCGTGCGCCACGGGCATGGGCCTCGGCAAGCCACTGAAAAGCATCACGCATCCGCTGCGCAAGCGCATTCCCGTGGTGCTCGGCGCCGAGGGCGCGAAGAACGTCGCGCTCGCGGCCGAGGCCTTCGACGGCTGGCTGCCGATCTTCTGCTCGCCGTACAAGATGGACATCTTCGCCGACAGCCTGCAGGCGGCGGGCCCGGATTTCGAGATCGCGGCGATGGTCAACCTGGCGATCGACGACGACCTGCAGCAGGCGCTGGTGCCCGGCAAGTGGACCATGGCGCTGTATCTCGGGGGCATGGGCGCGAAGGGCATGAACTTTCACAAGAACCTGCTGGGGCGCATGGGCTACGCCGACGATGCGCAGAAGATCCAGGACCTGTTCCTGTCGGGACGCCAGCAGGAGGCGGTCGAGGCGGTCCCCGACGCGCTGGTCGACGAGATCTCGCTGCTCGGCCCGCGCGGGCGAATCCGCGAGCGCCTGCAGGACTGGAAGAAGACGCGCGTGACCTCGCTGCTGGTAGGTCACAGCGGGGACTTCGACCTCACCGTCTCGAACATGGAGTTCCTGGCGAAGGAACTGCT
>JAGPES010000113.1:2063-8629 GCA_018057015.1 Pseudomonadales bacterium
CCCTGCCGAAACCTGCCGTCGCCATGAATGGCGACCCACATGAATGGGGACCCACATGAATGGGGGCCCACGAGGGCTCAGATGAGGCTGCGGCTGGCCAGCTCGTCCTTGGCGTAGGCGTAGAAGATCGGGGCGGCGATCAGTCCCGGAATGCCGAAGGCGGCCTCCATCACCAGCATGGCCAGCAGTATCTCCCAGGCACGGGCCTGTATCTGGCTGCCCACGATACGCGCATTCAGGAAATACTCGAGCTTGTGGATCACCACCAGGTAGAGCAGCACGCCGAGTGCAACGAACAGCGACTGGCTGAGTCCCACGATGCAGATCGCGGTGTTCGAGATCAGGTTGCCGAGGATCGGGATCAGGCCGGCCAGGAAAGTGATCAGGATCAGCGTCTTGGTGAACGGCAGCTCCACGCCGAGCAGCGGCAGCACCGCCACCAGGAACACCGCGGTGAGCGCCGTGTTGATGGATGAGATCCAGAACTGTGCGAACACCACGCGGCGGAACGCCTCGCCAAGCCGTATCGCGCGTTCGGCCAGGCAGCGCGCGAGCGGTGCCGAGCCGTGTCGCGAGCTCGCCGCCTCGAGCGAGAGCAGCGCGCCGACCACCATGCCGAGCAGGATGTGCGCCAGCGCGCGGCCGAAGCCGGTGCCGGCCACCTGGAAGAACTGGGCGTTGTCCTGCAGCCACGTCACGACCGCGGTGCGCAGCGCGTCGGCATTCGCCGGCAGGTATTCGAACAGCCACGCGGGGAGGCGCCCGCGCGAATTCTCGATGATCTCGGCCATGCGGTGCACCAGCAGCGGAACGCTCTCGCCGCTGTGGCGCAGAAAGGAGCCGAGACTCACGCCGGCCAGTGCGATCAGTGCGATGACCACCGTCGCGATCAGTGTCACCGCGACCAGGCGCGCGCTCTCGTGGCCGAACACCGGCAGGCGCAGCAGCGGCACCAGCATGTGCACCAGCGCGTAGACCAGCAGTCCCGCGAGCAGCGAGGGCAACAGGTGCAGTTGCAGCGTCAGCAGCAGCGCGGCGGCGAAGAGCACGCAGGTGACGAGTTCGAGGCGGGGCGTGATGGCGCTGTTCATGTCTGCGGCGGAGCTTGGCTTGCGATCGGGGCAAGCGTCAAGCGTGGGGGTTCACCGGCCCCTCGAAATCCAGCTTCGCCATCAGGATGCCGCGGCGGAAATCGAGCATGTGCTTCTCGGCCCACTCCGACGCCGTGTCCGGATCGTTGGCGAGGATCGCCTGGTGAATGCGCCGGTGCGACTCGAGGATGCGCCTGCCCGGCTTCAGGCGCTCGATCACGGGGCGGAAGGCCGGATAGAACAGCTGGTTCAGCGGCTGACGCGCCAGCAGCAGCGCGTGGTTGCCGGTCGACTGCGCCACCAGGTCGTGGAACTCGATCTCGGCCTCGAGCAGTTCCTCGTCGTCGTCCATCGCCGCGGCCGTGCGCTCCAGGTTGGCTTCGAGCCGCTGCTTGAACCCGGCGTCCGCGGAAGCGCAGGCGAGCCGTGCCGCCAGCGGCTCCAGCCCCATCGAGACTTCCCACAGGTCCTTGAAGGTGACGCGATGCATCTGCATCGCGGCGTTGACCGAGCGCGAGGCCGATTCCAGCGAGGGCAGGCGCACCTCGAGACGCTTGCGCCCGGCGCGCCCCAGCAGGCCGCTCTGCTCCAGCAGGCGAATGGCCTCGCGCACCGTGGAGCGCGTCACGCCGAACTGCCCGGCCAGCGCCGTCTCGGTGGGCAGCAGCTTGCCCGCGGGAATGCGTCCGTCGAGGATCGCCTCGCGGATCTTGTCGCTCACCACCTGGTAGGCAGGGGCGCGCTTGAACGGCGTGAAGCCGAAGACGGGGCTCTCTGACATGCGGCGGTGTTCCGGGTGCCCGCGCACACGATTGGCGCACGATGGCGGTGTCGTGATATTGGATATTGTCCGACAATGTGTCAACGCCGGGTCGACGAGCGGGCGGCGCCAGGGATATCGCGGGTTACGCGCGTGTAACCCGTGGTGCGCGGTGGCGCGCTGGACGTCGCGAAACGGCGCTCGCTAGACTGCCCCGCTTCAGCCCTTCTGCAGGAGAAAGCCATGAGCGGGTGCCCCCTCGCCAACCTGATCGACCCGGACACCTACGCGCAGGGCATGCCCTACGCGGAGCTCGCGCGCTATCGCGAGGCCGGGCCGGTGGTCTGGCGCGACGATCCGCGCACCGGCGTGCCGTACTGGGCGATCGTGGGCCAGCAGGAGCTCGACTACGTCTCGAAGCACCCGCAACTGTTCTCCTCGGCCGAGCGCTCGCCGTTTCCGTCGGAATATCCGCAGGACCAGGTCGAGACGATTCACCGCAAGACGATCATCGGCATGGATCCGCCGCTGCACCAGAAGGTGCGCCGCATCATGCGCGCGGCCTTCACGCCGAACGCGGTCGATTCCTACGAGCCGCTGTTCCGCGAGCACGCCCGGCGCATCGTCGACGCCGTGCTGCCGCGCGGCGAGTGCGAGTTCGTCGAGGAGGTCGCGGCGGAGCTGCCGCTGCTGGCGATCCTGGAGTTGCTGGGCGTGGACCCCGGCGATCGCAAGGACTTCTTCAACTGGACCAACACGATGATCTTCGCCGACGACCCGGACATGTCGGTGTCGGAGCTCGACGGCCAGCTCGCCTCGCTGAAGGTGATCGAGTACGCGATGCGTCTCGCCGCGGAGCACCAGCGCGCGCCGAAGAGGAACGTGCTGGGCGCGCTGCTCGACGGGCGCATCGACGGACGGCCGCTCACGGACGAGGAGTTCGGCTGGATGTTCGTGCTGACGCTGGTGGGCGGCAACGAGAGCACGCGCACCGTGATCGCGCACGGCATGCGCCTGCTGATGGAGAACCCGGAGCAGCTGCAGTACCTGGTCGACAACCCGGACCGGATCGCGGACGCCTGCGAGGAGATCCTGCGCTACAACACCGCCTTCATCGCGATGCGGCGCACGGCGATGCAGGACGTGGAGCTCGCGGGCCAGCAGATCCGCAAGGGAGACAAGGTGCTGCTGCACTACCACGCGATCAACCACGACGAGCGCGTGTTCGGCGCGGACGCGATGCACTTCGACGTGCGCCGCGCCGGGCGCATGCCCGATCTCTACAACCAGCTGCGCTCTTTCGGCATCGGGCAGCATTTCTGCATCGGCTCGCACCTGGCGCGGCTGGAGCTTCGGGTGATGTTCGAGGAGATCATCCCGCGCCTGCGCAACCCGCGCCTGCTCGCGCCGCCGCGCTACGTGCGTTCGTTCTTCGTCAACGGCATCAAGGAGATGCGCATCGGCTTCGATGCCATTGGCGCCTGAGGCGGGCTTGTTCCCGGCGCAGCGCTGAATCGGGCGCAAAAAAAGAGCGGCCCGGAGGCCGCCCTGTCGTCCTGAGCGGTTGCTCAACTCACTGGTAGGTGTAGACCACGTCGAGCCCGTAGGTGCGCGGCTCGCCATAGACGTTGCCCGCGAAGCCCAGCGAGGAGAAGTCGATGCCCCAGTTCCGGTACTCCTCGTCGGTGAGGTTCTTGCCCCACAGCGACACGCGCACAGCGCCTTTCTCGCAGCAGTCCATCTTGATCTCGTTCAGGCTGAGTCGCCCGTTGACCAGCGTGCGGTCGTCGGTCGAGTCGAACTGGTTGTTGAAGGGGTGAAACGTGAACTCGTCCTTGTAGGCCACGTCGACCCGCGCCGACAGCGCGCCGAAGCTGAATGGCTCGAAGTCGTACTGCACTCCGAGAGAGGCCGAGTTTTCCGGCGTCTGCGCCGGTTCGGTCACGTCGGAGATGTCCTCGAGCTGGTTCGTCGCCGGGTTGCGCGCCTCGTACTCGTCGAACTCCGCGTCGAGGTAGCCGTAGGTCATGTCGATTGTGAGACCCTCGACCGGCACCACGACCAGGTCGAATTCGATACCCTGGTAGGTACCCTGGCCGGCGTTCACGATGCGGCTCGAGGCGCCGCCCGATCCGGCCTCGAACTGCGCGATCTGGATGTCCGTATAGTCGTTGGTGAAGATCGCCGCGTTGAAGCGCACACGGTTGTCCCACCACTCGGACTTGAGTCCCAGTTCCCAGGTCTCCACTTCTTCTTCCGCGAAAGGCGTGGTGAATGAGTCGATGTTGCTGGCGCGCGCATTGAAGCCACCGCCGTTGTAACCGGTGGCGTAGGTCAGGTAGACGCCAATGTCGTCGGTGAGCGCGTAGTTGAGGTTCGCCTTGTAGCTCAGGTTGTCCCATTTGTCGTCGGCAACGATCGGGTCGTCCTTGGTGTAGCCGGAGATGTTCTGGTTGTAGAGGAAGGCTTCTTTTTCGTCCTCGGTGTAGCGCAGGCCCAGGGTCAACTCGAGCTGCTCGGTAATGTCGTAGGTTGTCTGGCCGTACGCGGCCCAGGACTCGGTGCTCTGACCGTAGTAGAAGTCCATTAATCCGGGGATGTAGGGGTCACCGGCGAAGGGGGATGGAACCGGCAGGCGCTGCGATCCGATGCAGGCGCCGCCGAACGCGGGCGGGCAGTAGCCGAAGGTGTTATAGGTGTTGCGTAGCGCCGGACCGCCGGCGCCGGCGCCCGCGATCATGAACTCGATCGGGATCGATAGCGTTTGCGGGTTATCCTGCGAAACATCCTCTTCGTAGTAGAACAGGCCCGCCGTGTAATTGAGGCGCTCATCCAGGGCCGAGCCGATCAGCTGCAGCTCGTGCGAGTCCATGTCGATGAGACCTTCGTCGATCGCGGCGTTGAAGCCGGGCGCAGGTACCGGGTTGTCGTTGCCGGCGAGGGAGCCGTAGAACAGGTCGCGCGCGAGGTATGCGCCGCCGTCGAGGTCGGTGCTGCCGTAGCCGGAATCCGTCTTGCGCTTGCCGTATATGTACTTGAAGGCCAGGTCGTCCGTGGCCTGCCACTCGGCGATGAAGGTGTGACCCTTGACCTCGAGCCACTCGTCGGTCACGGCGTCGAGCTCGTAGTCGTCGCGGCGTTCCTTGGGATCGCCAACGGTGGCTGCCATCTGCTGGAACAGCGCGCCACCGAGCAGCTGGAAGTCGGCAGGCGTGGTCGTGAATCCGTTGTACAGGCTGTCCTTGACCTTGACGATCTGGAACGGTGCCGGCACGCCGTTGTTGTCGGTGTTGTCATACGCGTAGTCGAAACTCAGGTCATCGCGCGGGGTCCAGCGCAGGGCGATGCGATAGGACTGGTTATCCTCGGACGCCAGATTCTCCTCGACGTTGGTCGCCGGCTGCTGCGGCGTTCCGCGGTAGTCGTTGTCGGCCCAGCCGTCGGTCTGCATGCGATTGAAGGCGAGCTTCGCTGCCACGTTCGCCACGGCCGGCAGGTCCAGGCTCGCGCCGTAGCGCGTGTAGCCGAAGTTGCCCGCCGAGGCCTCGGCCTTCAGGCCCAGTTCGCCGCTAGGCTTCCTGGTGGTCACGTTGACCGCGCCGCCCGTGCTGTTGCGACCGAACAGCGTGCCCTGCGGGCCGCGCAGCACTTCGACGCGCTCCAGGTCGACCACGTCGAACACGGCGCCCACGGTCTTGCTCATGTAAACGCCGTCGATGTAGAAGCCAACCTTCGGGTCGGCCAGCAGGGAGGTCTCGCCCTGGCTCATGCCGCGGATCACGATGTTCATGTTGGAGTTCGAGGACGGCTGCTTCTGGATCAGCAGGTTCGGAGCGAAGTCGCCGAGCTGCGAGACGTCGTAGATGCCGAGATCGTTGAGCTTGTCGGTGGTGAAGGCGGTGATCGCGATCGGGGTGTCCTGCAGGGATTCCTCGCGGCGCTGGGCCGTAACGAGTATTTCCTCCAGTCCGCCGGCTCGCTCGCTCTGGGCCGAAGCGGGAAGGGCGATCCCGCCCGTGGCGGCGATGGCGAGAGCCAGCACGCTGGTGCGGTACTTGGGTGCGGAAGCAATGGTCGGCATGAGTCACCTCTGAAGTCTGGTTTTGATTATCGCGACGGGCAGCTGCAGGACCGGTCCTCTCTTGCGGCGACGCCGCGACCGATCGTGTTGCAGTATGTACCCAAACGGGTTGCTGTGCGAGCCCGGATTCCCGTTTTCCCGCCTAATCCAAATGCATCAGGACGGCGGCGGTGCCGTCTGTGAAGATACGCGGTCGCTGCGCGCGGTCCGGCCCGCGAGCCGGATCGAACGATCAATTCCAATAACCCCGTAAAAACGGAGAGAGAGCATGAAGTTTTCGATCATTTACGAAGCGCAGATGGTGGACACCTCGCCCGCGAGCGAGCAGCGCTGTTTCCTCGAATGCGTGGAGCAGGCCGTCTATGCGGAGAAGATGGGCTTCGACACCGTCTGGGCCGTGGAGCACACGGCGCTCACGCAGTATGCGCACATGTCCGCACCGGAGACCTTCCTCGCGTACCTGGCGGGTCGCACCACCACGCTCGGCATCGGCCACGGCGTGGTCTGTCTGCCGCCGGCGATGAACCACCCGGTGAAGGTCGCCGAGCGCATCGCGACGCTCGACATCCTCTCGGGCGGGCGCGTGCACTTCGGCATGGGCAAGGGCGGCACGCAGCAGGAGGCCGGCACTTTC
>JAGPES010000115.1 GCA_018057015.1 Pseudomonadales bacterium
GCTGCACATCGATCTGCCGATGCTCGGGATCCTGTCCGCGCTCTGCGTCTACGGGCTCGTGGTGCTGTACAGCGCCAGCGGGCGCCAGATCGACTCGGTGCTGCGCCAGGGCGGATTCATGGCCATCGGCTTCGTCGTGATGCTGGCCGTGGCGCAGCTGAACGCGCAGACGCTCAGGCGCTGGACGCCATGGGCCTACCTGCTGGGCGTGCTGCTGCTGCTGGCCGTCGATGTCGTGGGCATCGGGGCCAAGGGCGCGCAGCGCTGGCTCGCGATCCCGGGGCTGCCGCGATTCCAGCCCTCCGAGATCATGAAGCTGGTGATGCCGATGATGGTGTCGGGCTTCCTCGCGGCCACCGTGCTGCCGCCGCGGTTCCTGCACGTCTGCATCACGCTCGCCATCGTGCTGGTGCCGACCGCACTGGTGCTGGTGCAGCCCGACCTCGGCACCGCGGCGCTGATCGCGGCGGCCGGTTTCATCGTGCTGTTCCTGGCCGGCCTCAGCTGGCGCTACGTGATCGCGGTGGTGGTCGCGGTGGCCACCGCGGCGCCCGTGATGTGGCAGTTCGTGCTCTACGACTACCAGAAGCGGCGCGTGCTGACGCTGCTCGACCCCGAGAGCGACAAGCTGGGCGCGGGCTGGAACATCATCCAGTCCACGACAGCGATCGGCTCCGGCGGCGTGGCCGGCAAGGGCTGGCTGCTGGGCACGCAGTCGCATCTCGACTTCCTGCCCGAAGGCCACACCGACTTCATCATCGCGGTGCTCGCCGAGGAATGGGGTTTTCGCGGCGTGGTGTTGCTGCTGGCCCTGTACCTCGCGCTGATCGCGCGGGCGCTGTGGATCGCGCTGCGGGCGCAGGACACCTTCTCGCGCCTGACCGTGGGAGGCCTCAGCCTGACCTTTTTCGTCTATATTGTGGTGAACATGGGCATGGTTTCCGGCTTGCTGCCGGTCGTCGGTGTACCGTTGCCGCTGATCAGCCAGGGCGGCACCGCCCTGATATCGCTGCTCGCGGGTTTTGGCATCATCATGTCCGTCGCCACCGAGCGGCGCCGCATGCTGGGCTGAGGCATTTTTCCGGCGTGCCGCGGCATCCCGGGTCCTACAGGGGTTTTGCTTTGTATCGTGTCCTGGTCCTCATCGTCGCCCTGCTTGCCGGGCCCGCCCTGGCGTCCGGCTACACCGGTCACCCGGGCTACGCCGCCTTCGAGGCGCGCATGGTCGGGGAGCACGGCTTCAAGCGCGAGGAACTGCGGCGCTGGTTCGACGCGGCCGAGCGCAAGGAGAGCATCCTCGAGGCCATCGCGCGTCCGGCGGAGAAGCGCCTGACCTGGGGCGAGTACCGCAAGATCTTCATCACGCCCGCGCGCGTCGACGGCGGCATCGCGTTCTGGCGCGACAATGCCGCCGTCCTGGCGCGCGCCGCCGATACCTACGGCGTGGCGCCCGAGGTGGTGGTCGCGATCATCGGGGTCGAGACGCGCTACGGCGACAACATGGGGTCGTATCGCGTGATCGACGCGCTGGCCACGCTGGCCTTCGATTACCCGCCGCGCGGCGATTTCTTCGCCCGCGAGCTGGAGCAGTTCCTGGTCATGGCGCGCGAGCAGGGCTTCGACCCGCTGGCGCTCAAGGGCTCCTACGCCGGCGCGATGGGCATGGGGCAGTTCATACCGAGCAGCTTCCGCGCCTACGCGGTCGATTTCGACGGCGACGCGCGTGCCGATATCTGGCAGAGCCGGGCCGACGCGATCGGCAGCGTCGCGAACTACTTCAGCCGGCACGGATGGCAGCACGGTGCCGAGGTCGTGGTGCCTGCGCGCGCGCTCGGACCGGTCGCGACGGAGCGCATGAACCCGGGACTCGAACCCACGGTGCCGGCGGACGAGCTCGCCGCGCTCGGCGTTGCGGCCGTCGCGCCGCTGCCGGCGGGGCAGAAGGTCCTGCCGCTGATGCTCGAGGGTGCCGGGGCGACCGAGTACTGGCTTGGCCTGGAAAACTTCTACGTGATCACGCGCTACAACCGCAGCCCGCTCTACGCCATGGCCGTGCACCAGCTCAGCCAGGACATCCGTGCGGGGTACGAACGGCCGTGAACAGCGTGTCGGCGCGACCGGAGACCACGGGAGGACGAGCCTTGCGGCATCGCGGTTTGCTCGCGCTCGCGCTGCTGGCGCTCGCGCTGGGACTGGCAGGCTGCGCCTCGCAGCCGGATGTGCCTGCCTCCACGCCGGTGGCGAAGACGGCTTCCGCCAGGCCGCTGAAGGACGGCACGCCGGCCTTTCGCGCCGACATCCTGTCCATTCCCGACGCCGTGCCGCGACCGGAGCCGGTCACGGCGGCCGGCAACAAGACCCCCTACGAGGTGCTCGGCAAGACCTATCGCGTCACGCCGGTGCGCCCGGGTTACCGTGAGCGCGGACTGGGCTCGTGGTACGGCACCAAGTTCCACGGCCAGTTCACCTCCAACGGCGAGCCCTACGACGTCTACACGATGACGGCGGCGCACAAGACGTTGCCGATTCCCTGCTACGTGCGGGTGACCAACCTCGAGAACGGCCGTCGCATCGTGGTGCGCGTGAACGACCGCGGCCCCTTCCACGAGGGACGCGTGATGGATCTCTCGTATGCCGCGGCCTATCGCCTGGGCTACGCGGACAAGGGCACCGCGCTGATCGAGTACGAGGTGCTCGACCCGAACGCACCGGAATGGGTGGCCAAGCGCCGCGAAGCGGCGGGCGACGCGCGGATTGCGGCTGCCCAGCCCGCGGTGCGCAAGACCTACCTGCAGGCCGGCGCCTTCCGCAGCATCGACGGCGCACGCAGCCTGCAGCAGACCCTGGCCTCCCTGCTCGACCACGCCGTGTTCGTCCACCGCGGCCCGGGCGCGGATGCCTGGTACCGCGTGCGTGTCGGTCCGCTGGAGAGCACCGAGGCCCTGCACGACACGCAGCGCAGGCTCGCCGCGGCCCGCATCGCCTCGCCCCAGGTGGTCACCGAGTAGCTCCACGGGGCGCGGTGTTATACTGCGCGCCGCTTCGATCAGGGACGCGCGTCCCGGTTCCCGCAGACTGAAACCCCACGGAGACACTGTGAGCAGAGTCCTTGCCCGTCTTGTCGTCGTCGTTCTGGCTCTCGGCGCTTCGCTCGCCTCGGCGCAGGCCCCGGCCGAGCCCCAGGCCGGACAACCCACGCTCAACGCCCCCGCGCCGACGGCCGGCCAACCGGGCGTGCCGATCATCCCGGCACCACCAGGGATCGCCGCGCGCGCGTGGCTGCTGATGGACGCCAGGTCCGGCCGGGTGATCATGGAGCACCAGGCCGACGAGCGCATGGCGCCGGCGAGCCTGACCAAGATGATGACCGGCTACGTGCTGTCGGAGGCGATACGCATCGGCAAGGTCAAGTGGGAGGACACCACGCGCATCAGCCACAACGCCTGGGCGCAGAACCCGGTGTTCGCGGGCTCCTCGCTGATGTGGGTGGATATCAATGCCGACGTCTCGCTGAAGGACCTGTATTACGGGCTGGTGATCTCCTCGGGCAACGACGCGTCGGTGGCGATCGCCGAGCACCTCGCCGGGGGGGAGGACTCCTTCGCGGCCATGATGAACGAGCAGGCCAGTCGGCTCGGGCTCGCGAACACGCACTTCATGAACTCGCACGGGTTGCCGCACCCCGAGCACTACACCACCGCACGTGACCTCGCGGTCCTTGCCAGGGCCATGATCTACGATCACCCGCAAGACTACGCGGTCTACGGCGAGCAGTACTTCACCTTCAACAACATCCGCCAGATGAACCGCAACGAACTGCTCGGCGAGCCCGGCGTGGACGGCGTCAAGACCGGCCACACCGAGGAAGCCGGTTATTGCCTGGTCACTTCCGCCGAGCGCGATGGCATGCGCCTGATCGCGGTGGTACTTGGCACGGCCAGCAAGCTCGCGCGCAAGGAAGAGAGCCGCAAGATGCTCGGCTACGGCTTTCGTTTCTATGAAACGCCGAAGGTGCTGACCGCCGGCCAGAGCCTGAGCGATCCGCCCGTGAAGGTGTGGAAAGGCGCTGCCGACACCGTGCGCCTCGGTGTCACGCGTGACGTTCACGTCACCGTGCCGCGCGGGCGTGCCGCCGAGCTGAAGGCGGCCTACGTGATCGACGAGGCGCACAGGGCAATCGAGGCGCCGGTCGAGGCCGGTGCCGTCGTGGGCGCCGTTACGGTCAGCCTGGGCGAGGAGGCGATGCTGCAGGAGCCGCTGGTGACGCTCGACGGCGTGGAGCGCGGCGGTTTCTTCGGCGTGTTCTGGGATTCGATCGTGCTGTTCTTCCTCAAGCTCTTTGGCCAGGCGTGATCGACGCCTTCGAACGGACCTTCGTGGAGGCGGCATGAGCGACATCGAGCGTCCGCGCATCGCGTTTCCCTGCGACTACCCGGTCAAGATCGTCGGCGACGCCGCGGCCGATTTCCGCGCCGTGGTCGAGGCAGTCGTCGAGCGCCATGCCGGCGCTTACGCGCGAGAGCTCACCACCGAGCGTTTCAGCGCCAATGGCCGCTTTGTGTCGCTTACCGTCACCATCGTCGCCACGGGGCCGGTACAGCTGCAGGCCTTGTTCGAGGAACTGAAGGCCACCGGCCGGGTGCACATGGTGCTGTGAGCATCGCGCCGGCGCACACCGTTCCGCTCGAGGTCGCGCATTCCGACCGGGTCGATTACGCGCGCGCCTGGCGCGCGATGCAGGACTACACCGACACCCGCACGCCCGCGAGCCCGGACCGCATCTGGCTGTTGCAGCATCCCGCGGTGTTCACGCTGGGGCAGGCCGGCAAGCGCGAGCACCTGCTCGACCCCGGCGTGACCCCGGTGATCCACGTCGACCGCGGCGGGCAGGTGACCTGGCACGGGCCCGGGCAGTGCGTGGCCTACCTGATGCTGGACCTGCGCCGGCTCGGGCTCGGGGTGCGCGAACTGGTCGATCGCATGGAGGCGGCGATCATCGCGACGCTGCGCCACTTCCATATCGAGGGCATGGCGCGCCGCGACGCGCCCGGCGTCTACGTCGACGGCGCGAAGATCGCGGCGCTCGGCCTGCGCGTGCGCCGCGGCTGCTGTTTTCACGGGCTCGCGCTCAACGTCGACCCGGACCTCGGCGCCTTCGCCCGCATCAATCCCTGCGGCCACCCCGGAATGGCCGTGACCCGCATCGCGGACCTGGTGCCCGCCGGCACCGCGCTGTCGCGCGCGCGGGTCGAGACCCTGCTGCTCGGCGAATTGCTGGCCGTGTTCGGTTACGACGCGGCGCGCGTGCGCGAGTGCAGCAGCACGGAGTTCCCGGCGTCATGAGAGCGGTGCAACTGCTCGCGCTGCCAGCGCCGTAGCGCAGACCGCCTGCCCTTTACCCGGAATCCAGCCAAGGAGCCCCGCATGCAACGTCTCGCCACCCTTGCCGCCCTGTGCACTGCCCTGGGGCTCGCCGCCTGCTCCGGCGACTCCGCGCTCGCGGCCGCGCAGCGTGTCGAGGCCGCGCCGGTTGCCGCCGCGCCGGCGTCCCCGTATGCCAACGCGAGCGGCATCGACCGCAGCGGTTTCGACGAACGCGTGCGGCCGCAGGACGATTTCTTTCGCTACGTGAACGGCGCCTGGCTCGAACGCACCGAGGTTCCTCCCGACCGCAGCTGGTGGGGCGTGCCGCCGGAACTGCGCGCGCTCAGCGAGGAACGCCAGCGCGCGATCATCGCGGAGATGGCCTCCCGCACCGACCTCGGGCCGGATTCCGTGGCGCGCAAGATCGGCGCCTTCTTCGCCAGCCTTACCGACCAGTCCCTGGTCGAGGGCAAGGGCGTGGCACCGATCGCCGACACGCTGGCGCGCATCGAGGCGATCGAATCGACCCGGTCCCTGGCCGCGGCATTCGGCGCCGCGCAACTGCTCGGCATCGACGCGCCGCTCGCCGTCGGCGTGGTGCAGGACCCGGGTGCGGCGGACCGTTACGTGCCCTATGTCTGGCAGAGCGGCATCGCGCTGCCCGATCGCGACTACTACCTGCGCGACGACGGGAAGTTCCGCAAAGTCCGCGCGGCCTATCCTGCCTACATCGCCAGGCTGCTCGGGCTCGGCGGCTTCGGCGGCACGCCGGAACAGGGGCAGGCGGTGTTTGCGATCGAGAGGCGGCTGGCCGAGCTGCACTGGCCAGCCGAAGAAAACCGCGACATGAAGAAGCTCTACAACATGGTGCCCGTCGCCGAGCTGGCCGCGGTCGCCCCCGGTTTCGCGTGGCCGCAATACCTCGAGGCCGCGGGGCTGGGCACGCGGCCGGCGCTGATGGCGGCGCAGCTGAGCTACGTGGAGCAGATCGGCGCGATCGTCGGCGAGTTCCCGCTCGCGGCGTGGCAGGACTACCTGCGCTACCACGCGCTGAACGAGGCCGCACCCTGGCTTGCGGGCGAGTTCGAGCGGGCGAACTTCGAGTTCATGCAGCGCGAGGTGCTGGGCCTGGCGGAGATCGCGCCGGAGTGGAAACGCGCGGTGCGGGCCATCGACGGGCTCGTGGGCGAGGCGGTCGGGCAGGTCTATGTCGAGCGTTATTTCCCCGAGGATCACAAGACCGCGATGCTGGGGCTGGTCGGCAACCTGATGGAGGCCTTCCGCGAGGGCATCACCGAGCTCGACTGGATGAGCGCGGCGACCAGGGCGAAGGCCGAGGAGAAGCGCGCGCGGATGGTCACGAAGATCGGTTACCCCGAGACGTGGCGCGACTACTCGGGGCTGGAGATCCGCGCCGACGATCCGCTCGGCAACCTGCATCGCGCAGCGGTTTTCGAGCAGCGCTACCAGCTCGCCAAGCTCGACCAGCCGATCGACCGCGCCGAGTGGGAAATGACGCCCCAGACCGTCAACGCCTACCACCAGCCGTTCATGAACGAGATCGTGTTCCCGGCGGGCTACCTGCAGCCCCCGAATTTCAACATTGACGCCGATCCCGCGGTGAACTACGGCGCCATAGGCTACACGATCGGCCACGAGATCGGGCACGCGTTCGACGACAAGGGGCGCGCCTTCGATCCCTACGGCAAGCTGAACGACTGGTGGACCGCGGAGGATGCCGCGCACTTCGAACAGGCGGCCGCGAAGCTGGTCGAGCAGTACAACGCGTTCAGTCCGCTGCCGGGCATGTCGATCAACGGCAAGCTCACGCTCGGCGAGAACATCGCGGACCTGACCGGCATCACGATCGCGTGGCGCGCCTACCAGGCTTCGCTCGACGGCAGGGAGCCGCCGGTGATCGACGGTTTCACGGGCGCGCAGCGCTTTTTCATCGGGTTCGCCCAGGCCGAGCGCGCGAAGATGCGCGACGAGCTGCTGCGCAGCCTCCTCGTGAGCGATCCGCACTCGCCGTCGGAGTTCCGCGTGATCGGTGTGCTGCGCAACTTCACGCCCTTTTACGAGGCCTTCGGCGTGAAGGAAGGCGACGGCATGTACCTGGCGCCGGATCAGCGCGTGAAAATCTGGTAAATTGCGGCCATCGCCGCACCTGTGGGCCGGCATTCATGCCGACATGTGCCGGGCCGCACCTGTGGGTCGGCATTCATGCCGACATGTGCCGGGCTGCATCCGTGGGTCGGCATTCATGCCGACATGTGCCGGGCTGCATCCGTGGGTCGGCATTCATGCCGACATGTGCCGGGCCGAATGCTGTAGCCGCCATTCATGGCGACCCACCGAGACCAGGGGATGAGCATGCAGGAAGAACCGCAAACGCCGCGTCCCGCGCCGCGCAAGGTCGTGCAGGGCGAGAAGCTGCGCGGCGCCGAGAAGGTCGCGCGCATCCCCGTCAAGATCGTTCCCACCGTCGAGCTGCCGCGCAAGCCCGACTGGATCCGCGTGCGCGTGCCGAGCTCGCCCGAGGTCGGCCGCATCAAGGAAATCCTGCGCCGGCACAAGCTTGCCTCCGTGTGCGAGGAAGCGGCCTGCCCCAACCTGGGAGAATGCTTCAGCGCCGGCACCGCGACCTTCATGATCATGGGCGAGATCTGCACGCGACGCTGCCCGTTCTGCGATGTCGCGCACGGGCGCCCGAATCCGCTCGACCCCGGGGAGCCGCGCGGGCTGGCCGAGGCGATCGCGGAAATGAAGCTGCGCTACGTGGTCGTGACCTCGGTCGACCGCGACGACCTGCACGACGGCGGGGCGGCGCATTTCGCGGCCTGCATCCGCGAGACGCGCGCGCTGAATCCGGGCATTCGCGTCGAGGTGCTGGTGCCCGATTTCCGCGGCCGCATGGGAATCGCGCTGGACATCCTCGAGCGCGAACCGCCGGACGTGTTCAACCACAATCTCGAGACCGTGCCGCGGCTGTACCTGCAGTCGCGGCCCGGTTCCGACTACGACTGGTCTCTGGACCTGCTCGCGCGCTACAAGCAGCGCTGTCCCGGGGTGCTCACGAAGTCCGGCCTGATGCTCGGGCTCGGCGAGACCAACGAGGAAGTCGTGGCGGTGATGCGCGACCTGCGCGGCCACGACGTCGACATGCTGACGCTGGGGCAGTACCTGCAGCCGAGCCGCAACCACCTGCCGGTCGACCGCTTCGTGCCGCCGGCGGAGTTCGGGGA
>JAGPES010000116.1 GCA_018057015.1 Pseudomonadales bacterium
CAACTGCACATCGAATGCCGCCAGACGGGACGGATCCGACGGAGTACGGTCGAACCATCGCCAGGGGTGGTCGTCGTCGATGCACACCCGACAGTGCGCGTCGACCTTGCCGCGGCCGATGTAGCCCATGTCCCAGTGAATGACCCGCCCGCCGGCAGCGAGATGCTTCGCGCGCGCCGCCAGGAACTCCGCACGCCCCACGCCCCACAGCACCAGCCAGGGCGCGGCGCCGGTGTAACGCTCCGTGACCGTGACCATGACCCCGGCCGGGCGGGCGCCGTCGATCAGTCCCCGCATCAATGTGCGCGCCGTCTTGGACTGCTCGCCGTTGGTGATGATCTCGGCGTCAAATCCCATCGAGCCACTCACGGTAGGCGGCGGCGATGCTGCCCAGATCCACCCGGGCGCCGTGCGTGGCTGCGCGCAGCCGGTGACGCTCGGTCACGGGATCCAGCTGGTCGAAGGCCGCGGCGATGCCGCCGGCCGACTGGATCCAGACCTCGCTGCCGCAGGCGCTTTCCTGGTATCCGCTCTCGGGCGAGCACAGCGCCGGGATGCCGAGCGCCTGCAGGTTCGCGAGCTTGCAGTTCGACTTCCAGTGCATGGCCGCGTAGCCGCCGCCATCGCGCAGCGCGACGCCGATGTCTGCCTGCTGCAGGTCACCGTTCACCGCAAAGCGCCAGCCGCGCAGCGCGCATTCCTGCTCGAGCACCGCGCGCCAGCGGCCGAGGTAGTGCGCCGCCCCTTCGTAGCCCACCACGCGCACCTGGTCGTTCAGCGGCTGCGTGGTGTAGCGCGGCCAGGCGTGGTGCGGCAGTACGATCTGCGGGCCGTTCCAGCGCGCATCGGCCTGCATGCGCTGCGTGGGCCAGACCACGGCGGCCGGTTGCAGCTGCAGCAGGCTGTTCTTCAGCCAGCGGCGCGCCTCGCGCTCTGCCAACGGATGCCCCGGGCGTTGTGGCCACGCATCGACCACGTCCCACACCCACGGGCGGCCGGATCGGCGCACCAGGTCAAGCGTCTCCGGCGGCGCCCGCTTCACGATGACGATCAGCTCAGCGGCCGAGCAGTCCTCATACCCGACACGCGGCAGCACATCAGCCCCGATCGCCTCGCCAAGCTGTTCGCCGCGGATCTTCCAGCTGCCGGAGCGGCCGGTGCCGGTGACGAGGATCCGCTTACCCATTCAGCAACCTGTCGAACGCTTCGCCTGATTCGATTTCGGATAGCCGCCACTGCGCCCAGGCCAGCCGGCGGAACATGGCGAGGCGCGAGGCATCGCAGCGCAGCGGCGCCTTGATGGCGCAGTCCAGCGACACGCCAGCCGGCGCACCAATCCATTGCGGAAAGTCGTAGAACACCGGAACGCCCAGCATCAGCGACTTCAATGCCGCACCACTGCCCCAGGTCGCCACTGCCGCGGCACCGTGCAGATCCTGATCCAGCGGCTTGGCTGGCTTCGTGCCCGGATGCGGCCGAATGCGAACCGGCCAGCGGTTGCCGATCTTGTGCGCAGCCTCACGAGACCAGTTCCCCGGCATCGCGACACCCGGCGGGCCGATGCCGCGCTGCGGCAACAGCACCACCTCGCGGCCCCACAGCCGCCACGGCGCGAGCTCGACGCCCAGGGCATCCCATCGCTCCGGCCCGCCGGCGGGCCATTGCCCTGCGCCGTTGTGCTGGCCTCTGGAGATGGCATACCACCGATCACCCAGCCACTCGACGCCGAGATAGCCGTTTTCCGCGACCAGCACCGTGCCGCCGCGGCGCTCGCAGTTGTCGGCCGTGTGGCGGAAGCCGCCGTAGCGGTTCCAGATCACCAGCACGTCGCAGTCGCGCTCGTCGACGAACTTGCCGCCGATGCGCTTTAGGCCCCGGCGGAAGGCATCGGAGCGGTAGTGCGGCTCGCGCCGGATCTCGCAGCACACCTTCACGCCAGCACCTGGTCGAGATCGGCCCGCGGCCAGCCGAGCGCCGTCTCGCGCGTGCAGTTGAGGTACTCGACGCCGGCCTTGTCCATGCGCGCGCGCAGCGCATCGTAGGACGCCATCCATCGGTCGATGGCGCGGGCATTCCCGAGCAGGCCACCGTGATCGCCGTGCCAGTGCGCGCGCCCACCGGTGTGCTGGCAGTCATAGCCCAGCAGCAGCACCCGCGCCGCGCCGCCGTGGATCGCCAGCGAGATGGCCCCGGCGCCCGAGTGGCTGTAGCTGTTGAAGCCGCAGTTCTTCATCGGGATCACGCCGAGGCGGTGCGGCATCAGGTGCACGGTGACGCGATCCCCAGTGAACGTCTTTTCGACTTCGCGCAGGTAGTGCAGCCACCACTGTTTGTCCATCGCATACAGCACGTCGGCCCACGGGCAGAGCCGGAACGTCGTGTTCGTCACGATGGTCGGCAGGCCCGCCGCGCGAACCCGTTCGCAGTCCTGTGGCGTCAGGCTCGGCCCGCTGGCGATGCAGGCGACCGTCTGGCCCTTCCACCGTCCCGCGAATTTACCCGCCTGCTTGATTTGGTCCTTGACCGACGGCAAGCGTGACATATTCCATGCCCGAATCCTGATCGGGCAGGATGCCGACGATCTGGTAGATCTTCGTCTTGTGGACGACACGCCAGGTCTCGTCCATGCCCGTCACCGGACGCATCACGATGCGCGCCACGATCTGCGACTGGCGCGAATCCGCCGAGACGAAGTCGCGCACCGACAGCGGTTCGATCGCCGCCCAGACCTCGCCTTCACTCGTCCAGGTCTCGACGGGCGCGCCGGTCTCGGCATCCTGCGACACAGAAAGCGACTCCAGCCGCACGCGCTTGTTCAGCCGCCCCGCCGCGATGCTCATGCCAGCGACGGGTCGCGCAGCGGGTACAGCATGGCCGTGACCGGCGCCGGCAGGTAGCCGGGCTCGAAGGCCTTGTCGGGGTCGGCATCGCGGTTGCGGTAGAGCCAGGCCACCAGATACCGCGCGGCGCCGAGCACCGCGCCCGGCACGTCGACGGCGATGACGCCGTTGCTGTCCTCGGGTATCTCGCCGTTGCTGTCGACCAGGAGCAGGCGCTCAAGCGCATCGTCTCCCAGGTAGTTGACGATCATGTCGCTGGCCGAAATGACGACGGCCTGCAGGATCGCATCATCGTCGGTGCTGTCCAGGCGCACCCAGCTGCGCGCGGTGGCGAGATCGACGAGCATCATTTGCCGCCATCCCTGCCGTCGCGGCCTTTTTTGACGGCGAGTCGCCAGTCAGCGCTGCCGTCGCCGGGCTTCGAGGCGGTGCGGCGCAGCGCGATCCAGAGCGAGCCGCCCCAGGTCACGGCATCGCCGGCGTCGTACGTTTCCCCGTCGCGATACACACCGCGATACAGCACCACGTCGAACTTGGCCTCGATCTCCTTGATTTGATCGCCGCGCTCGAAGCGGAGCACGATGGTGCGACCATCGTCGCGCGCCTCGAAGCCGAGATCGTCGAAGCCGAGACCGTCGACGCCGCGTTCGCCGCGCGGGCCGGCGGGCCCCCGCTCACCGCGCGGGCCGGGCGGGCCGATCTGGGGCGGCGGGATGCGGTCGATCGTGCGCTGGATCACGTCGGACGCGCGGCGCTCGAGGTCCAGCAGGCCCCTGGCTATCTCCGCCTCCACCAGCGGGCGTATGTCGTCAACGGTGACGCTGGCGCCCGGCTCGCCTTTCTCGGCGCCCCGCTGCTCGAGTGCGTCCAGCCGCCTGGCGAAGCTGTCCAGCTCGCGCGCCACGTAGCGGCGCACCAGGCTCGCCATGTCCCTGCCAAACTGGACCGGATCACGCATCGTTAAGCTCCAGATCGAATTCGGCAATGTTGAGCCAGGCGCGCTCCTCTTCATCCTCGGGCTCCGGTTCAGGCGCCGGGAGCACGGGCGCGGGCGCGGGCTTCGAGAACGGGTCGTTCTTGTCACGCTCCGCCAGCGCCGCAAGCGAGTAATACTGCTGCTGCAGGTAGACGGTATCTCCGCCGGTCAACGGATCCTTGTCGAGCTCCAGGCGCGCTTCGTTGGGCGTCAGCAAGCCACCCCCGACCGCCTCCGCCAGCGTCTTGACGTGCGTGGCGCCATCCATGCGTAGCAGCCCCTTCAAATCGAGCTCGACGCCGCGCGTCTGGCCGTCCAGCCCGAGGCCCTCGTCCATGCACGCCTCGTACTGTTCGATCAGCGATTGCAGGCAGTCGGCGTAGTAGATCTGGTTCAGCACCTCGGCATTCTGGTAGGTCGGCATGGCGCCGACGCCGACCTTGAACGGCGGCACGTGGAACGTGGAGCACACCACTTCGGCGGACCATTTCAGTTGCTCGAGCAGCTGCGAGTCGACCGCGGACATGCGCATCGGGTTGAACGTGAGACCGTCGCCGAGCACCGCGACCTTGCCCGCGTTGTCGCCGGTGAAATTCTCGTCCCAGTACGCCTTCAGGCGATCGGCCGTGGCCTGCGCGATGGCGCCGGGCGCGCTCAGAACGCCGCCTGGCGTGGAGCTGTTGGCGAAGAACTTCTCCTGGTTGCCTTCGATCGTGATGCCGATCGTGGCCGCGCTGCCGCTGGCGTAGATCGGCGAGATGCCGACCAGCGGATGGAACAGGCAGTTCATGCGGTCGTGAATGATCTCGCTGGCCGGCACGATGATCGGCGCCTGCAGGTTGCTCATGTTGTCCTGCTGCAGCTCGTAATAGACCTCGGTGGTCGGCGTGACCAGCGGCTTGACCTTCGAGGGGTCGAGGACGTAGATCGCGATCACCACGCCGCGCGCATCGCGCACCTTCAGCCCGTAGGCGTTGCCGTGCAGCAGCTTGCTGGTGACCCACCACTCCTTGTGCTGGATGTGGTTCTGGAAGCGGTTTGGCTTGCGCAGCACCGGGCTGAACGCCGGATTCGTGACTTCAGCCCAGACGCCGGAGGGGCCCTTTTCGACCAGCTTCGGGCGCAGCTTGCCGATGTCGTTGCTGATCAACGTGACGCAGGCATAGACCGCGTGATAGGCGAGCACCGTTTCCTGATCGTACTCGACGTGCGCCTGCCAGTACCCCGGCATACGGTCGAGAATCACCCGCCACCAGCCGCGGTCATCGACCGACTGCAGCGTGGCCGGCGCAGCCTTCGCGCGAGTGATGTCGAGCCCGAACACGCGCATCAGGTTTCCTCGGCGACCATGTCGCGGCGGCGGTATTGGCGACGCGCCGGTTTCGGCTCGTCAGGAGGCGCCTGCTCGGGCGGCTCGATTTCAGATTCTGCCCGTGGCAGCGGCGGCGCCGTGTCGGCCCGCCCGAGTGCACACAGGACGCGCGCATCGCGAGCGCTTGCGTTGAATTCCTCGCCCACGGTGAGCGCACGGCCACCGTAGGAAAATGCCTTCTTGGCAATCACCCGCATGTGAATTCCTCAAAAAGAGGCCGGGGGCGCTGGGCCCCCGGCAAGGCTTCGACCCGTTACGGCGAGACCCAGGCACCGTAGCTGGCGCCAGTGATGTACTGGACAGCCGTGGTGCGGCGCTTGGCAAAGTTGATGGGCACGACCACCTTGAACGCGGTGGACTCGGTCTGGAACATCGAGACCGGGTTCTGCGTCTGGCCGGTGGGCACGTCGGCCGCGGCAACAGGCGCCGAGGACATTTCCACCGTTGCGTCACGGCTCGCCGACACTTCCACGCCCATGTTGCCGATCCGATAGATATCGGAGGCCTTCAGGGCGATGAGCAGCGTCGAGGTGACGTTCTCGCCGGTGATGACCGCATCACCCAGCAGCGTGCCGCCGGCCGCATTCAGACCCGCGAACTCGGTCTGGCCCAGCGCATTCACCATCAGGCTGATGGCCTTCGCCATGCTCGGGTGCATCAGGAACGAGACGCCCGAGGCGTTGTTTGCCGCGATGAAGGGCGCGTACAGCTTGTAGATGTCCTGGCGCAGGCCGTCGCCATCCGTACCCGAGGAGCTGAACGGGCTCACGCCGTTCAGAATGCCGGCAGGCGACACGCCGGCGCTTGCTGCCGTGGTCGACACGAACGTCGCGTCGATACGCTGAGCCGCAGCCGCGACCAGTGCATCACGCACCAGCATCTCCGCGGAGGGAGACGAGTCGCGCAGCAGCTCGTTGCTGACGACCGACAGGGCCGCGACTTTCAGCGGGGTCAGGGACACCGTGGAGAAGTCGGCCTTGCTGACCGGGATCGCCTTCGACTCGCCCACCCAGTAGCCGGTGGCCGCGCCGTCCTGGCCCTTGATGGCCACGTTCGCCGGGATCTCGCGCAGGCCCAGGCGGTTGTACACCGTCTGCGCGTACAGGTACTCGATGAAATCGCCCATGAATCGATTGTCAGCGCTCACCAGTTCGGCACCGGCTTCGCCCGAGCTCGACCCGTGGCCCGCCACTTCGTTGGCGCGAATCACGTCGACCAGCATCGGGTTCATGCGGCCCCAGCGCTTTTGCGCAATCACCGAGGGCGATACGCCCTGGTCCCAGATCGAGAGCGCCTTCGCGATCAGGATGCGGGTGTAGTTCTGGCCGACGAACTTCTCTTCGGCCTCGCGGTTGACGATCACGGCGGGCGCGCCGGCGCGGCTGGCGGACGCGGCGCGCTGCGTGCCGGCATCAACCGGAGCGGCGCGCTGGACCTGCAGCTGCTCCAGGCGGCGCAGACGGGTAAGGTCTTCGGAAACGGCCTTGATCTCGTCGTCCAGGTTGTCGAACTCCTCTTTTTCGGCTTCGTCAAGAGTCCGGCCATCATCGGCGGCCTTCTGCATGATCTCGCTCAGGCGAACGCCCTTAGCGGTGACGGTGTTTTCCAGGTCGCGGACCTGGTCGGAAATGGTCTTGCTCATGAATATATCCTCGGTATCAATTGCACGGGGCCCTTGCGGGTAGGTTTACGTCCCGGGACGCCGGGGACTACGGTGACGGGGCGCGGCTCGATCGCGGCCATGCTCGCCTGGTCAACGGATTTGATCGCGGTGATGACCGCGTCGGCATTGGCGGGGATGGTGACGAGCGACAGCTCCAACCATTCCCACTCCTTGAATCGCAGGCCGCCCTCGATGCGCTCGACCATGCCCTCGACGGCGCTGAAGCCGATCGACACCGCGGCCACCAGGCCGTAACGGATCGACTGGACCGCCTCGTCGATACGGTCCTTCAGCGTGCCGGCCTCTTTTACCATCGGGATCTCCGCCTCGAAGGGAATGCCCTTCTTCGTCGGCTGCGCGAACGTCACGCGCCCGACGGGCTGATCGTGGCGGTGCTGCCAGAGCAGCGGCATCGGCGTCTTGAACTTCGCGCCCATCGGCTCGACGACGTCGCCCATGCGATCCGGCGACGGCGTCGAGGCGATGCCCTTGATGCGGACGTAATCGTCGGTCTCGACCATCTCCTTCACGTCCAGCACCGAATACGCGCGCTGCATCATTTGCCACCTCCGAGAATCATGATCTGGTACTCCGGTGCGCGCTCGGCGCTCACCATGTGGCGCGCCAGGCACATGATCATGGCGACCACG
The DNA here is from genome assembly GCA_018057015.1 of Pseudomonadales bacterium. GTDB lineage: Bacteria > Pseudomonadota > Gammaproteobacteria > Pseudomonadales > UBA5518 > UBA5518. Next base: position 7,502 of record JAGPES010000116.1, read on the forward strand.
CCATCGATCTTGTTTTCCGGTCGCTCCTTGCGCGGGTAGATGTTGTCCTTCGCATCACGATGGCAGACGGTGTTGCTCACCATCCACGCCAGCACGGGGTCGCCGTTGTGGCGGATCTTGCCGCTCAGCACCAGCGCCTCGAGCTGCTTCATCGGCTCGCTGAAATTCAGCACGGTCGGGCGGACCTCGATCATCGGCACGCCCTCGGCCAGCAGGTGGCCGCACAGTTGCGTCGCCTGGAACGGGTCGTAGGCCACGTCGCGCACATCGAAGCGCACGCAGTCCTCGCGCACACCGTCCTCGATCACGTCGTAATCGGTGACCTCTCCGTCGGTGACGGTGAGCCAGCCGTCACGGCGCCAGCCGTCGTACTGTGAGTTGCTCGCCATCTCGACGGCGCGCTCGGGCAGGTAGTGCTCGGCGAACACGTAGTAGATCCCGTCGCGCAGGAACATCCGCACCTTGTCGGCGATGTCCACCTTGCTCGCGAGATCGAGCGCCAGGATGCACTCCTCGCCCGCGAAGTCATCGAGCGAGAGTGACTCGTCCGCGCAGGCATCCCAGGCGCGCATCTCCATCCACGCCGTGTCGGCGTTGACCCACACGTTTAGGTGCTTGGTCAGGAAGTTGTTCTGCGCGCTGGCCATCTGCAGCGCCTTGCGGGCCTCGCGCTCGATGGCCTCGGGCTTGACGCTGACACCCCAGTTCGGGTTCGCCTTCTGCCAGCACGCCGGGTCGGCCCAGTCGTCGTCGGTGTCGATCGTGTAGACGATCGCGAAGTATTCGTCGTCCTCGATCACGCCGGACAGGATCTTCAGCACGTAGGACCGCTCCTCGTAGCAGATCCCCGCCCGGTCGAATCCCGCGGTGGTGATCGCCCAGAGCAGCGGCTGCGAGCGCGCGCCCATCGCGGTCACCAGGACGTCCCAGATGGCGCGGTCCTTGTGGCCGTGGAACTCGTCCACGATGCCACCGTGCATGTTCAATCCATCCAGGTTGCCGCCCTGGTCGCGGCTCAGCGGCTTGAAGGATGCGTTCTCGTTCGACACGAAGATCGAATGTGCGCCGGTCTCGACGCCGAAACGGCGGCGGAACATC
>JAGPES010000117.1 GCA_018057015.1 Pseudomonadales bacterium
CGGGCGTGTCGTTCCAGGCGATGAGCTGCACGTTGTCGAACAGCACGCGATCCTCGGCGCCGAGCCCGGCGGCGGCGCGCAGGCGGACGCGCGTGTCGGGCGAAACATGTTCGCCGATGTCGTAGTAGTCGCCGCGCTGCAGCCCGAGATCGTCCGCGTCGCCGCCGAACCGGTCCACCTCCGCCCAGGTGAGTCCGCCGTTGCCGGACACCTCGACCGCCACGTAGTCGAGCGTGCGATCGAGATCGTCACGCGCCCAGTTGAAGGACAGCCAGCCCCGCGTGTACGCACCGAGGGAGATCGCACGCTCCAGGCCGGTGCCGCTGCCCTCCACCTGCAGGCGCCCGTCGCCGATCCTGACGTCGCCCGTGGCCGGGTTGTCGTCGTCGTTGTGCTCGACCCAGCAGCCGTTCCAGTTCCGCTGTCCGTCACGGCAGTAGTCCTGTACCTGGAAATCCTCCGCCAGCACGTCGAAGGCCTGCGTGCTGTTGCGCCCGAAGCCGCGCCACATCTGGTCGGCGAGGAACAGCTGCCCGGCGCGGCTGGGGTGGTAACAGTCGAAGCGGGAGATGTGCTCCGGACCCAGGGGCAGTGTCGGGCGGAAGACCTGCTCGCTGTAGAGCACCTTCACCCCGTTGCGCCCGTCGAAGGCGCGCGCCTTTTCCGCCATCAGGCGGTTCAGGTCGACGTTGAACTGCCGCCCTTCCTGCCGGTCCTGCTCGGTGGAATCGCTCGAGAGGATCTTGCCACAGGGGCCTTCGTCGACGCCCTGTGCTTGCAGCAGCTGGTCCAGGAACAACCCCACCAGGCGGTCCTTCGCCTGCTCCTGCGCATCGGCCAGCTGGCACAGGTTGTTGTCGAAGTAATGGTCGCAGGCTTCCGAGGCCGCGCCATCGGAGACCTTGCGCGAGTCGAGATCCCAGGTCGCCTGGCAGCTCTCGAACAGCAGGTTGTGGTCGCGCGTGCGCAGCATCCCGTAGAGGCTGGCCACGTCCGGCACGGCCGTCCAGTAGATCGTCGCGCCCGGCGCCAGCCCGTCGGTGAGCATCTGCAGCGTGCGGTCGATGTGCGCGGCGACGACCTCCAGGTCACCGCTGTAGTCGTGCCCGCGCTTCTGGCAGATGTCGTTGGCGCCGAGCCCGATGAACACCGTGTCGACCTGCGGATCGCCCAGCACCATGGCGGCCTGGTCCGCCGCGTCCTTCCACTCCTCGCCGTCATCGGCGGCATCGACCACCTGGCTCTGCGCGAAGCCCAGCCGCGAGGCGATCGACCAGCTGTGTGCGCCGCGCGCGTGACTCCAGGCGTGATCCTGGAAGCCCCCGAGCTGTTCCACGCAATCGACGATATCGCGCCGCCCGCAGGCATCGAGGCTGTGTGTGCCCGCCGCCATGCTGTCGCCGATGATGCCTATCTTGCCATCGGCGGCCGCGGCGACCCGCGCCAGGCCGGGCACGGCGCCGAGCAGGCAGGCCTGGACGAGCAGCAACAGGATCGCAACGGGATTTCTCATGGACGTGTGCCTCTCGTTCCCCGACGCGGGGCTGGAAACGGACTACGGCGACCGGGGCAGTCTACTCCAAACGGCGCGGCTCGCTGTACACCGACACCCTGCCGGTGCGCGCGAAGGCCGCCAGCGTGACGCCCGCCTCCCGCGCGAGCCGCACCGCGAGCGCGGTCGGAGCCGACACCGCCACGAGTATGCCGATGCCCGCGTGGGCGGCCTTGCTGACCATCTCGTAGCTGGCGCGGCTGGACACCAGCGCGAAACCCTCGCCGCGCGCCGCGGGAGCACGCGCCAGCGCGCCGATCAGCTTGTCCAGCGCGTTGTGCCGGCCCACGTCCTCGCGCGCGAGCACGATGCTGCCGTCGCCGGCGCACCAGGCGGCGCCGTGCGCGGCACCGGTGGCTCGCTGCAACGGCTGCCACTCGTGGAGCATCGCGAGCGCGCGCTGGATCGCGGCGGTCCCGATCACGCTGTCGCATGCGACCACCGGCGCCGGGCGCACGGCCTGTTCCAGCGACTCCGCGCCGCACAGGCCGCAGCCGGTGCGCCCGACCAGGTTGCGCCGCCGCTCCTTCAGTTGCTGGAAGCGCTCGTTGCCGAGCGTGATCGAGATCTCGAGACCCTGCGGGTGCGCCTGCGTCGCGATGTCGTAGATCTGCGCCGCACGCTCGACGATGCCTTCCGAGAGGCTGAAGCCGATCGCGAAATCCTCGAGGTTCGCCGGCGTCATCATCATCACGACGTGCGAGAGGCCGTTGAAGCTCAGCGAGACCGGGGTTTCGAGGGCGATGGCGTCACTGGACGTCTCCGCGTGGGCACGGGGGGTACCCGCGCCGGCGTCATCGCGCCGACGCGTGACGGCAACGCTCTCCCAGCAGGCGGCCGCGTCGTCGTGGGGCGCGTTCACGACGGCGCACCACGGCGTGCCTGCGCCAGCAGCCCGTGCTGCCCGATCTCGAAGGCGCGGCGCCGGCGCTGCCACTCCGAGGGCGCGTGCACCTTCCCGGCCTGCACCGCCGTCACCTTGTACTCGGGGCAGTTGGTGGCCCAGTCGGAGTTGTCGGTGGTCACCACGTTGGTGCCGCTGACCGGATGGTGGAACGTGGTGTACAGCACGCCGGGCTGCACGCGCTCCGTCACCCGCGCGCGCAGCACCGTGGCGCCGGCGCGGCTGTCGATCCCCACCCAGTCGCCGTCCTCGATGCCGCGTTGCGCGGCGTCCTCCGGGTGGATCTCCAGCAGGTCCTCGTCGTGGAAGGCGACGTTCGCGGTGCGCCGCGTCTGCGCGCCCACGTTGTACTGCGACAGGATACGCCCGGTGGTGAGCAGCAGCGGGAAGCGGCGGCTGGCACGCTCGGTGGTGGGAACGAAGGGCGTCAGAGCGAACAGTCCCTTGCCGCGCACGAAGTGATCGACGTGCATGGTCGGCGTGCCCCCGGGTGCCGATTCGTTGCACGGCCACTGGATGCTGCCCAGCGCGTCGAGCTTCGCGTAGCTCACCCCGGCGAAGGTCGGCATCAGGCTCGCGATCTCGTCCATGATCTCGCCGGCGTGCCGGTAGTGCATCGGGTAGCCGAGCGCGTTGGCCAGCGCCTGCGTGATCTCCCAGTCCTCCTTGCCCGCCATCGGCGCGATCGCGCGGCGCACGCGCGAGACGCGCCGCTCGGCGTTGGTGAAGGTGCCGTCCTTCTCGAGGAAAGTGGCGCCGGGCAGGAACACGTGCGCGTACATCGCGGTCTCGTTCAGGAAGAGATCCTGCACGATGAGGCAATCCAGCGCGCGCAGCGCCGCCTCGACGTGCTGCGTGTCGGGATCCGACTGCGCGAAGTCCTCGCCCTGGCAGTACAGCGCCCTGAAGCGACCGTCGCGCGCGGCATCGAACATGTTCGGGATGCGCAGGCCCGGTTCGTCGTCGAGCGTGACGGACCAGGCCTGCTCGAACTGCGCGCGCACCGCGGTGTCCGAGACGTGGCGGTAGCCGGGCAGCTCGTGGGGGAAGGAGCCCATGTCGCAGGAGCCCTGCACGTTGTTCTGTCCGCGCAGCGGGTTCACGCCGACGCCGGGGCGGCCGATGTTGCCGGTGGCCATCGCGAGGTTGGCGATGCCCATCACCGTGGTCGAGCCCTGGCTGTGCTCGGTCACGCCGAGGCCGTAATAGATCGCGGCATTGGGCGCCGTGGCGTAGAGGCGCGCGGCGGCGCGCAACGCCTCGGCGGGAACGCCGGTGAACTGCGCCGTGGCCTCCGGCGCGTGCTCGGGCCGCGCGATGAATTCGCGCCAGCGCTGCCACGCGGCCAGTTCGCAGCGCGCCTGCACGAAGGCGCGATCCTCCAGCCCCTCGGTCACGATCACGTGCGCCAGGGCGTTCACCACGGCAACGTTGCTGCCCGGCCTGAGCTGCAGGTGGTGCGTGGCGCGCACATGCGGGCCGTCGACCAGCTCGATGCGGCGCGGGTCGATCACGATCAGCTGCGCGCCCTGGCGCAGGCGTCGCTTCAGGCGCGAGGCGAACACCGGGTGCGCGTCGCTCGGGTTGGCGCCCATCACGACGATCACGTCGGCATCGTCCACGGAATCGAAGGACTGCGTGCCCGCGGATTCGCCCAGCGTGGTCTTCAGCCCGTAGCCGGTGGGCGAGTGGCACACGCGCGCGCAGGTGTCGACGTTGTTGTTGTGCAACGCCGCGCGCACCAGCTTCTGCACCAGCCAGGTTTCCTCGTTGGTGCAACGCGAGGAGGTGATGGCGCCGACGCTGTTGCGCCCGTGCTCTTCCTGCACCGCACGCAGCCTCGCCGCGGCGAAGGCGATCGCCTCCTCCCACGACACTTCGCGCCAGGGCTCGTCGATGCGCTCGCGGATCATCGGCGAGGTGATGCGGTCGCGGTGCGTCGCATAGCCGAAGGCGAAGCGGCCCTTGACGCAGGAGTGCCCGCGGTTGGCCTTGCCGTCCTTGTGCGGCGTCATGCGCACCACGGTGGCGCCGCGCAGCTCCGCCCTGAACGCACAGCCCACGCCGCAGTAGGCACAGGTCGTGAGCACGCTGTGTCCGGGCTGGCCGAGCTCGATCACGGACTTCTCCATCAGCGTTGCCGTCGGGCAGGCCTGCACGCAGGCGCCGCAGGACACGCAGTCCGAATCCATGAACGTCTCGCCCTGCCCGGCGTTGACCTTCGAGCCGAAGCCACGCCCGGTTATCGACAGCGCGAAGGTGCCCTGCACCTCCTCGCAGGCCCGCACGCAGCGCGAGCAGACGATGCACCTGGCGGGATCGAAGCTGAAGTACGGGTTCGATTCGTCCTTGTGCGCGTCGAGGTGGTTCTCGCCCTCGGGGCCGTAGCGCACCTCGCGCAGTCCCACTTCGCCCGCGACGTCCTGCAGCTCGCAGTTGCCGTTGGCGGCGCAGCTCAGGCAGTCGAGCGGGTGATCGGAGATGTACAGCTCCACCACGTTGCGTCGCAGCCTGGCCAGCGCGCCGGTCTGCGTGCGCACGCCCATGCCCGCCGCCACCGGCGTCGTGCACGAGGCCGGATAGCCCTTGCGCCCCTCGATTTCCACGAGGCACACGCGGCACGACCCGAAGGCCTCGAGCGAATCGGTGGCGCAGAGCTTCGGCACCTTGATGCCCGCGATCGCGGCGGCGCGCATCACCGAGGTCCCCTCGGGCACCGTCACCGCGAAGCCGTCGATGTCGAGCGTCACCAGCCGCTCGCCGGTGCGCGCCGGTGTGCCGAAATCCTTCTCAGGCTGGTAGAACTGCAGCATTGCGGGATCCCTTGTGCCGGCCCGTTTCGAAATCCTCGGCAAAGTGCCGCAACGCGCTCAGCACGGGCAAGGGCGTCAGCCCGCCGAGCGCGCACAGCGAACCGTGCGTCATCGTGTCGCATAGATCGTTAAGCAGCACGAGGTCGGCGTCACGGTTCCCGTCACGCGTGATGCGCCCGATCAGCTCGACGCCGCGCGTGGAGCCGATGCGGCAGGGCGTGCACTTGCCGCAGGACTCGTGCGCGCAGAAGGCAAACGCCAGGCGCGCCTGCTCGCGCATGTCGACCGTGTCGTCGAAGACCACCACCCCGCCGTGGCCGAGCAGCGCATCGCGGGCCGCGAAGGCCTCGTAGTCCAGCGGCGTGTCCCACTGGCTCGCGGGCAGCCAGGCGCCGAGCGGACCGCCGACCTGGATCGCACGCATCGGTCGTCCGCTCAGCGTGCCGCCGCCGAAATCCTCGACCAGCTCGCGCAGCGTGGCGCCGAAGGCGAGCTCCACCAGCCCGCCGCGACGCACGTTGCCGCCGAGCTGCAGCGCCAGCGTGCCGCGCGAGCGGCCCATGCCGTGGTCGCGGTAGAACGGCGCGCCACGCTCGAGAATGGTCGTGACGGCCGCGAGGCTCAGCACGTTGTGCACCAACGTCGGCCGGCCGAACAGGCCGTTCACCGCGGGCAGCGGCGGCCTGGCCCGCACCGTGCCGCGCCGCCCCTCGATGCCCTCCATCAAGGCCGATTCCTCGCCCGAGACGTAGGCGCCCGCCCCGATCCGCAGTTCGACATCGAAGCTCCGCCCGCTGCCGCGGATATCGGCCCCGATCCAGCCCTCGCCGCGCGCGATCGCGAGCGCTCGCGCGAGCACCGCCGCCGCGCGCGGGTATTCGGCGCGCAACCCGATGTAGCCGCGCGTGGCACCCACGGCGAGACCGGATATCGTCATGCCCTCGATCAGCTGGAAGGGATCGGCCTCGATCAGCAGGCGATCGGCGAAGGTGCCCGAGTCGCCCTCTTCGGCGTTGCAGAGCACGTATTTCTGCGCCGCCGGGGTGTCCAGCACCGTCTGCCACTTGATGCCGGCCGCAAAGGCCGCGCCGCCGCGCCCGCGCAGTCCCGAGGCCGTGATCGCATCGACGATCGCCTGCGGCGGCAGCGCCAGCGCGTGTTCCAGCGCCTTCATGCCGTCGTGCGCGCGATAGTCGGTGAGCGACAGCGGATCGATCAGGCCGGCGCGGCGGAACGTCAGGCGCTGCTGGCGCGCGAGCCAGGGAATGCGCGCCACCGGGCCCAGCGCCAGCGGATGGCCCGCGGCCGGGAAGTCCGCCGCGAACAGGCCCGGGACATCGCGCGCTGCGACGGGACCGAAGCCCAGGCGTTCGCCGCCGCGCTCGATCTCCAGCAGCGGCTCCAGCCAGTACGCGCCGCGCGAGCCGTTGCGCACCAGTGCGATCGCGAGCCCGCGCCGCCGCGCTTCAGCGATGATCGCCGCGGCGAGCGTATCGGCACCGAGCGCGCAGGCCGTGGTGTCGTCGGGCAGGAACAGTCTCAGCGCCGGTCGCGTTGGCGCTGGCGCTGGCGCTGGCGCGTCGCTGCCGCGACGATCCGCCGCACCTGCCTCGCGATGCGCCGCCAGCAGCTCGACCAGGCGCGCGCCATCGACGCGCCCGTGCACCTCGTCACCGATGCGCACCGAGGGGCCGCAGGCGCAGTTGCCCAGGCAATAGACCGCTTGCAGCGTGACGCTGCCGTCGGCGGCCGTCTCGCCGCAGGCCAGGCCGAGCCGCGCGACGGCCTCGCCTTCCAGCGCACCCGCACCCAGCGCCCGGCAGGCCTCGGCGCGGCAGATCTGCACCCGCACGCGCCCGGTCGGCCCGGTGCGCAGTTCCTCGTAGAAATCGAGCACGCCGTGGATTTCGGCGCGCGAGAGGTTCAGCGCCCCGGCGATGCGCGGCACCGCGGCCGACGGCACGAACCCGAACACGCGCTGGACGTCCTGCAGCACCGGCAGCAGCGCGCCCTCGCTGCCGGCGTGGCGCGCGAGAATCGCCTCGAGCGGCGCGAGGTCCGTGCACGCGGCACTAAGCGGCGGGCGCATCGTGCAGGTGTTCCGCGTGGAACGCGATGTGCTCGCCGATGAACGAGGCGATGAAGAAGTAGCTGTGGTCGTAGCCGGGCTGCATGCGCAGGCGCAGCGGATAGCCCGCGGCCTGCGCGGCCTGCACCAGCAACTCGGGCCTGAGTTGCGCGGCGAGGAAGCCGTCGGCCTCGCCCTGGTCGACCAGCGTCGGCAGCTGCTCCACGGCCTTCGCCACCAGCAGCGAGGCGTCGTGCGCCTCCCAGGCGGCGCGGTCCTCGCCGAAATAGTTCGCGAACGCCTTCTCGCCCCAGGGGCAGCGCGTCGGCGAACAGATCGGCGCGAAGGCGCTGACCGAGCGGTACTGTCCCGGGTTCTTCAGCGCGACGGTGAGCGCGCCGTGCCCACCCATCGAGTGGCCGCTGATCGACTGGCGCCCGGCGAGCACCGGGAATTTCGCGTTCACCAGCGCCGGCAACTCGCGGCTGACATAGTCATGCATGCGGTAGTGGCTGCGCCACGGCTCGCGCGTGGCGTCGACGTAGAAGCCCGCGCCCGGGCCCAGGTCCCAGCCGCCTTCCGGATCAACCGCCACCGCGTCGCCGCGCGGGCTGGTGTCGGGCGCGAGGATGGCGATGCCGTGCCTGGCCGCGTAGCGCTGCGCGCCCGCCTTGATCACGAAGTTCTCGTCGGTGCAGGTCAGCCCCGAGAGCCAGTGCAGCACGGGCACCGGCGCGTACCCGGACTGCGGCGGCAGGTACAGCGAGAAGGCCATCTCGCAGTCGAGCGTGGCCGAGCGGTGCGAGAAGCGCAGCTGCTGGCCGCCGAAGCAGCGATGTGACCCGATCTGTTCCATGGCGCCCGGCCTCAGTACATCACGACGGAACGGATGCTCTCGCCCGCGTGCATCAGGTCGAAGGCCTTGTTGATGTCCTCCAGCGGCATCGTGTGCGTGATCAGTTCGTCGATGGCGATGCGCCCGTCCATGTACCAGTCGACGATCCTCGGCACGTCGGTGCGCCCGCGCGCGCCGCCGAAGGCCGAGCCGCGCCACGCGCGCCCCGTCACCAGCTGGAACGGCCGCGTCGAGATCTCCTGCCCCGCGCCCGCCACCCCGATGATGCAGCTCTGGCTCCAGCCCTTGTGGCAGCACTCGAGCGCCTGGCGCATCACCCTGACATTGCCGATGCACTCGAAGCTGTAGTCGACGCCGCCGTTGGTCATGTCGATGATGGCCTGCGTGACGTCCTTCACGTCGCT
>JAGPES010000118.1 GCA_018057015.1 Pseudomonadales bacterium
TCGTCGACATGGCGGGCGAAGTGAAGCGCGCCGGCGAGGTTACGCTGCGCCACGACCGCGCCGACGGGCTGCCGAGCGTGGTGGGGCTGCAGCCCTCGGGCATGCTCGCGCCGGACATCGAGCAGGGTCGTGTCCGGGGCATGATCGTCGAGGCGAGCAACCCGCTGCTCGCCTGCAGCAACCCGGGAGGGCGGCTCGATCGTGCGTTCGCGAGCCTGGAGCTCCTCGTGTGCATCGACCTCTTCCGCAACGAGGTCGGCAGCCTGGCGCACTACATCCTGCCGGCACCGACCTGGCTCGAGCGTGCCGAGATTCCCTACGCGCTGCAGAGCTTCATGGGCTGCACGCCGGTGCCGTACATGGTCTACAGCGAGGCGGTGCTGGAGCCACCGCCGCAGGTGCGCCACGAGTGGTGGATCTACAGCCGCCTCGCCGAGGCCTGCGGTGTCACGATGTTCGGCAAGCGCTGGCTCGCGGCCCTGCTCAGGCTGAACACGCGCCTCGCCCATGCGCGCGCGGGCTGGGCACGCCGGCTCGCGCTGACGCCGGAAAAGATGATCGACGGCATGCTGAGAAAGGCGGGATTGCCCGCGGCAGCCGTGATGGCGCGCGAACACCCGCACGGGATCCTGCTGCCGGAGAACCGCGGTGACAACTACCTGGGCACGGCACGCGTGCTGACGGACGACGGCCTCGTCGACCTCGCGCCGGGGCCCTACGTCGAGACTTTCCGCGCGCGCATCGAGACGCTCTACGCCGAGGAGCTGGCCCACCGCGATGCCTTCAAGCTGATCGGCAAGCGCGAGATCAGGCGCATGAACACGGCCTCGGCCAATGTGCCGCGGCTGGTGAAGGACAGCACCAATTACGCCTTCCTGAACCCGGCCGATGCGGCGGAGCTCGGCGTCGGCGAAGGCGAAACGGTGGCGGTACGCTCGGCCTACGGGGAGATCGGGATCCCGGTGCGCATCAGCCCGGAGGTCATGTCCCGCACCGTTGCCATACCGCAGTGCTGGGGGCACGACAAGGCCGATGGGCTCGCGCACGCGCGGAATCACCCCGGCGTCAACTCGAACTACCTGGCCGGCGACGGGGCGGAGAACGTCGAGGCGCTTTCGGGGATGTCGCACCTGTCGGGCATCCGGGTGGAAGTGCGCAAGCTCTGACCCCCCAGGGCAACTTATTGACCTATTGTCGGACAATATGGCAAATTGTGGCTCCCCGGTGGCCTGCCTCCGGGTGCCTGCGTGGGCGCCGACGCCCCACCGCGCGTCGCATTTGCAGGTCGGACGCCGCCCTGCCCAGGGCTCGGCTTGTGGGTCGGGCTTCAGCCCGAGAAGAGTTCGCCCTGTGGGCCGGGCTTCAGCCCGGCAAGAGTCCAGCTTGTGGGCCGGGCTTCAGCCCGGCAAGAGTCCGGCTTGTGGGCCGGGCTTCAGCCCGGCAAGAGTCCGGCTTGTGGGCCGGGCTTCAGCCCGGCAAGAGTCCGGCTTGTGGGCCGGGCTTCAGCCCGGCAAGAGTCCGGCTTGTGGGTCGGGCTTCAGCCCGACAAGGGTTCGGCTCGGCCGAACCCGCCCGGTTTCAGTCAACGTCAACAGGAGTGCATCACCATGTCCACCGCACCCACACAGAACATCGCCGAGGAACGCTCTGCATCCACCAAGCCGCTGCGCTTCGTGACCGCTGCCTCGCTGTTCGACGGGCACGATGCCGCCATCAACGTGATGCGTCGCCTGATCCAGGCCCAGGGCGCCGAGGTGATCCACCTCGGCCACAACCGCGGCGTGCGCGAGATCGTGCGTGCCGCCCTGCAGGAAGACGCCGACGGCATCGCGATCAGCTCCTACCAGGGCGGGCACATGGAGTTCTTCCGCTACATGGTCGACATGCTGCGCGAGAACGGCGCGCCGCACATCCGCGTGTTCGGCGGCGGCGGCGGCACCATCACCCCGGAAGAGATCGACGAACTGCAGGCCTACGGCGTGGAGCGGATCTACCACCCGCGCGACGGCATGCAGCTGGGCCTGGTCGGCATGATCGAGGACCTGGTGCAGCGCACGGCCGAGCAGCGCGTGGCGCCGGTGCGGCCGCAGCAGGTGCGCATCGAGGACGAGATCGCGGTGGCGCAGATGGTCTCGGCGATCGAGGAGGGGCTGCTCGGGGAGACCGAGCTCGCGCGCCTGCGCAAGGAATGGACGCTGCGCGCGGGGCAGGTGCCGGTGGTCGGCATCACCGGTACAGGCGGCGCGGGCAAGAGCAGCTTCACCGACGAGCTGCTGGCGCGGCTGTTGCGTCATTTCCCGGAGCGGCGCATCGCGGTGCTCGCGGTCGACCCCACGCGCCGGCGCACGGGCGGCGCGCTGCTGGGCGACCGCATCCGCATGAACAGCCTCGATTCGTCGCGCATCTACATGCGCTCGATGGCAACGCGCCGGCAGCACCTCGCCACCAGCGAGATGCTGGGTGACGTGAGCCTGTTCCTGAAGTCGCTGGGCTTCGACATGGTGATCATCGAGACCGCGGGTATCGGCCAGAGTGATTCGGAGATCGTCGACCTCGTCGACTTCTCGATCTACGTGATGACCAGCGAGTACGGCGCGGCGAGCCAGCTCGAGAAGATCGACATGATCGACTTCGCCGACATGATCGTGCTGAACAAGTTCGACAAGCGCGGCGCCGAGGACGCGCTGCGCGACGTGCGCAAGCAGTGGCGGCGCAACCACAACCAGTTCGCGCTCACCGACGAGCAGGTTCCCGTGTATCCCACGATCGCGAGCCAGTTCAACGACCCCGGCGTGAACTGGGTGTTCCACAACCTGTGCACCCAGATGGCCGTGCAGCTGAAGCTGGACGCCGCGCGCTGGGCGCCGGCCATCGACGTCACGCTGCGCGAGCCCAAGTCCGTGGCGCTGATTCCGGGCAACCGGGTGCGCTACCTCGCCGAGATCGCCGAGCAGGGCCGTGGCGTCAACGCCGGCGCCGCGCACCAGGCCGAGCTCGCCGACCGTGCGCAGCACCTGCACGAGGCGCTGCGCGAGCTGGCCGACCCGCTGCTGCCGCCGGCGCTGGTGGGCTACGCGCCGGAGGCGCTCACGGCCGCGCACGCCGACAACAGCCTGCGCGTGCTGCGCCAGCGCTACCAGGCGACCATCGACGAGCTCGATGCGGATTCGCTGAAGCTGCTGCGCGAGTGGCCCGCGCGCCTCGAGGGCATCCGCACGCCGCAGTACAGCTACACGGTGCGCGGCAAGGAGATTCGCGGCGACAACTACCGCGAGAGCCTGAGCCGGCTGCAGATCCCGAAGATCGGCGCGCCGCGCTACTCGAGCTGGGGCGAATTGCTGGTGTTCCTGCTGAAGGAGAACCTGCCCGGCTACTACCCCTACACCGCGGGCGTGTTCCCGTATCGCCGCGAGGGCGAGGATCCCACGCGCATGTTCGCCGGCGAAGGCACGCCCGAGCGTACCAACCGCCGCTTCCATTTCGTGGCGCGCGGCCAGCCTGCCAACCGCCTGTCGACCGCCTTCGACTCGGTCACGCTCTACGGCGAGGATCCGGCCGAGCGTCCCGACATCTACGGCAAGATCGGCAACAGCGGCGTGTCCATCGCGACCGTCGACGACATCAAGAAGCTCTACTCGGGCTTCGACCTCTGCGATCCGGCGACCTCGGTGTCGATGACGATCAACGGGCCGGCGCCGATGATCCTCGCGTTCTTCATGAACGCCGCGATCGACCAGCAGGTCGAGAAGCACCTGAGAGCCACGGGTCAGTGGGAGGCGGCGCAGGCGAAGATCGAGGCGTACTTCGCCGGCCGCGAGCGCCCGCGCTACGAGGGGTCGCTGCCCGAGGGCAACGACGGCCTCGGCCTCGGGCTGCTCGGGATTTCCGGCGACAAGGTGGTGGACGCCGGGACCTATGCGCGCATCCGCAAGGAGACGCTGGCGCGCGTGCGCGGCACCGTGCAGGCCGACATCCTCAAGGAGGACCAGGCGCAGAACACCTGCATCTTCTCCACGGGCTTCGCGATGAAGATGATGGGCGACGTGCAGGAGTTCTTCATCGCCAACGACGTGAAGAACTACTACAGCGTGTCGATCAGCGGTTATCACATCGCCGAGGCCGGTGCGAACCCGATCTCGCAGCTCGCGTTCACGCTGTCGAACGGCTTCACGCTGGTCGAGTACTACCTCGCGCGCGGCATGTCCATCGATGACTTCGCGCCGAACCTGTCGTTCTTCTTCTCCAATGGCATGGACCCGGAGTACACCGTGATCGGCCGCGTGGCGCGGCGCATCTGGGCGCGCGCGATGAAGGAGCGCTACGGCGCGAGCGCGCGCAGCCAGATGCTGAAGTACCACATCCAGACCAGCGGGCGCAGCCTGCACGCCCAGGAGATGAGCTTCAACGACATCCGCACCACGCTGCAGGCGCTGTACGCGCTGTTCGACAACTGCAACAGCCTGCACACCAATGCCTACGACGAGGCAATAACCACGCCCACCGAGGAGAGCGTGCGCCGCGCGGTGGCGATACAGCTGGTCATCAACCGCGAGCTCGGCCTGAACTTCTGCGAGAACCCGTGGCAGGGCTCGTTCATCGTCGAGGAACTGACGGACCTGGTCGAGGAAGCGGTGTACCAGGAGTTCGAGCGCATCTCCGAGCGTGGCGGCGTGCTGGGCGCGATGGACACCATGTACCAGCGCTCGAAGATCCAGGACGAGAGCCTCTACTACGAGGGCAAGAAGCACGACGGCTCGCTGCCGCTGATCGGCGTGAACACCTTCCTGCCGCCGCCCGGGCAGGAGGAGAAGATCGAGGAGCGCGAGCTGATGCGCTCCTCCGAGGAAGAGAAACAGGCGCAGATCACGAATCTCGCGCACTTCCAGCAGCTGCACGGTGACGACTGCCCGCAGGCGCTGGCGGCGCTGCAGCGCGTGGCGGAGCAGCGCGGCAACCTGTTCGCCGAGCTGATGAGCGCGGTGAAGGTCGCCTCGCTGGGGCAGATCTCGGCGGCGCTGTACGAAGTGGGCGGGATCTACCGGCGCAACATGTAGGTCGACATTCATGTGGGTCGGCATTCATGCTGACAGGTGCCTTGCCGGGTGCTGCTGTCGCTATGAATGGCCCCGTAGGTCGGCATTGATGCCGACTTGTGCCTTCGGGGATGCTGCTGTCGCCATGAATGGCGAACCACAAGGAGCGGGCCATTCCCGCGACCTTGTGCGTGATTCGGGGATCAGCGCGCGGTCCAGGGGTTGACGAGGTCCACGGCGGTTTGCTCGAAGTCAGACGTGTTCCGGGTTGCCAGCGCGAATCCCCGGCTCTTGGCTATCGCGGCGATCTGACCGTCGAGCACGCTCATTGGGCGGCCGATGCCGCGGCGGTGAGCCATGAACTCGCCGTAGGCCAGCGCGGCGAGCTAGATTCGCTGCATTTCGATGAGTGCATCGATAGTTGTTTGAAACTGGTCATCCAAAGTACGTGACGGGTCACCAAGAAGATCGAACATCGTTCGGAACGCGGAGGTGGCGTTCGGGTAGTAGGTTGTGAAGTTATCACGCACGCGCACCCAAAGCTCTCTCGAAACGTACTCGGTAAATCCCAATGGCAAGACCTTCACGCCCTTCGAGAGGGCAACTTCGAACTCTTCCACCACGCCGGTAGACGGAACGACAGTAGCTGGATCACCTTCCAGTTTGTTGCCGAACATAAAGACGGCTAGGCCGGCGAAATCCAACATGTCCTCGCGATATGCGCGCCAAAGCTGACGACCAACAAGCGACTGAGGAAACGGTCGGATGACAAGCTGATCAGTCAGGCTGCGCTTCTGCACTTGGTAGATCTGTTGCAAGGCGCCGTCCACCACCGTACTTCCAATCCCGACGCCCAAGCCCGTCACGATTCGAAATTGGCGCTCGACCAGTCCTTTACCCAGTTTGTGGACGAAATCGAGTGCGTCATTGGTTGTCCACGTTCTGCCATATTCATGCGCGGCACCTGAGACGAACACGGTCTTGCTCTTGTACCGGCATTCAATCATGCGCAGTACATTGGTGATTTCGTCATAGCGATCGACCACCACTGCGCGGATGTTGTACCGCTCCAGGTCACGAATGAAAAACTCTTGCTTGGCCTGCCTGTATTCCAAGTCGCCGGCAGCATCACCCGCCTGCGGGGACTCCCTCCGCACGAAGCAGTAGTGCTTGTGAAGATTCTTTCCGTGGCGCGTGTGCAGCCTGCCGAGCACATAGTCGAGGTTAGGGTCCTCGAAGCTGAGCCCGACAAACAGGAAGGTCTTGGACAACAGGTCGCCGGCCAGTGCGGTCAAGAAGTCGCCGCGTTTGATGTGGTAAGTCTCGTAGTCTTCTTTGCACAGGACTGCGTTCGACGCGTCGCTGACATCGCCGTGCATCTTGTAGACGATCGCATCGCGACCGTGAAGCGTCTCAAGTAGTTGGTGTGGCGCGTGCTTCACGTCCGGCATCTTCCCGCCAGCCCTGAGCCCATCCTCGATCGCCTGATCGTAGTTCGTCGTCCAGTAGACCGAAATCGGCAATCGCGAAAGTATCCTGTGGTTCTCGGTTACCTGAGCTTGTTTACGCGAAAAGCCATTGAGGATTGCATTCGTCAGGTCATTGCGATTGCTGCCGTGGTGATTGACGTGGTACTGGGCAATACGCACCAAATCATGTTCACGGTCTACATCTAATCGAAGTTCATCTGCTAGGGGCTTGAGCAACCCCCTCCAGTCAGCGAAGCCAGCTGCAACCGAAAGACCAGCGCCCGCGAAGATCGCGACGTTTCGTTCCTGGAGCTCCTGAGTGATGTCGTCTACGAACTTCTCGACGCTGACAACAGCCATATACAATCTCCAACTTTGCAGGCAGGCGTCGCAATGACAGCGCAATATTGGTCAGGATTCGCTGTCAGAACTCAAAATGGGTCACGGCGCAAGGCGCCGTCGGCACACGGTTTCGCGCACTAGTCATTGGCTTTGCGGATCGCTATGGCCTCCTCGACTGCATTTGCGAGGTGCTTGGAAATCCACGCGTATCGATCTTTGCTGTCGATGCCGGACGGATCGTAGCACTTCACGATCGAGGACAGCTTTTTCTTGCTCGGACCATGCGTCACAAAGTCGAAGGGGTTGCTTCCCTTCGCCGACGTGTTCTGCGAGAAGTCCTTGAGGCCATGGATATGAACTCCAACGATCCCCATGCCCTCGTTCCATGACTTGATGATCTCGTAGTTGATCCACTTGCGATTTGCTGTATTGGTACCGACAAGGACTACTGTGCAGGTTCGTCCATCCATCTGACCGGCAATCCACTCCTTGATTGCCGCGTCGCCGCCGCCGACGATCGTCTCCCAGTCGTTGTCCCGAGCGGCTGGATTGCCCTCGATGGCCCCAATCTGTCTGACCTGCGAAGCACGCACAGAGTCCGGCACGTAGTGGAAGCTGAAGAAGCACTTTCTTGCCATGTCAATCACCCCCTAAGTTGGTTTCGCTCAGAAGCACAGATCAATTTGATGGTGGCGGCCGTGCCGTTGCTGGTGAGGCCCAGCGAAGGAGCAGTTCCGATCTGAATATACCATGATGATCCGGTAATGCAACTTATAATAAGACTAACATGAGAATGAGAAGGAGTGTTATGATGGTGCTTCCATAGATGATACGATACTCACCGCCAGCCAGACCCAATAGGCAATCGAAATGGCCGCCGAACGAGAAGATCTGACTCAGCCCCAGCGCGATCGCCTCGCGTTCATCGAACTGCGCGTGCGCTTCCTTGGGGAGGTCCGCCGCCACGACCTGTTCACTCGCTTCAACATCCAGGCAGCGGCGGCGTCGCGCGACCTGGCCACGTACAAGGAACTGGTTCCTGGCAACATCGACTACGACGGCAAGAACAAGGTCTACGTACGTGCAGAATGGTTCAGGCCGCTCTTTGATTTCAGCGCCACACGCGTGCTGACATGGCTGACCCAGGGCTACGGTGACAACGAGCCGACACGCCATCGGCCGCTGATCCCAACCGAGGCAGCAACCGAGATCAGCAATCCCGACTTGGAGATGCTGTCGGTCATCACGCGAGCGATCTTTCGCAAGTCGGCGGTCCAAATTTCGTATCGCGCGCTCACTAGCGGGCTGACATCAAGGGAGATTCTGCCATTTGCCCTCGCCGACAACGGCAGCCGGTGGCATGTGCGGGCTTACGACCGCAGATCAAGCGAGTTTCGCGACTTCGTGCTGGCGCGCATCGCCGATGCCCGCTTTATCGATGGCCCCATCGCAGACACCGAACGGCTTGACCAAGACATCCAATGGAACCGGATCGTCGAGTTGGAACTGGTGCCGCACCCGGCCAACATGCGCAACCCCGACACCATCGAGGCCGAGTACGGCATGACGGACGGCAAGCTCGTTGCCCGCGTGCGAGCGGCACTGGTGGGCTACATGCTTCGCCGCTGGAACGTTGACTGCACGCCCGATCACAGCCTCCGGGGCGGTGAAAACCACCTCTGGCTGAAGAACCGGCAGGCCCTATAC
>JAGPES010000119.1 GCA_018057015.1 Pseudomonadales bacterium
GACATTGACCCCGAAGTTACGGATCAGGAAGTCGAGCATGCGGCGGGTATAAACGCTGCCGTCGACGGCGATCAGCACCTTCATCGCCCTGCGCTGCGTCGGCGCCCCGGTTCGCAACGATTTGACTTTGGTCGCGACCGGCGCGGCTTCGGCGCGGACAGGCCTGCCTTTCGTCCGGACCGGCTTGGCTCTAGCGTGCGGCACGTGGTGTCCCCAGCAGGAAGTGTGACAGCGCGGGAATGAGCAGCAGCGCGCCGATCATGTTCCAGACGAACATGAAGGCGAGCAGGATGCCCATGTCGGCCTGGAACTTGATCGGCGACCACGCCCAGGTGATCACGCTCGCGCCCATCGTGATCCCGACGAGGCAGACGACACGCCCGGTGAAGTTCAGCGCATCGAGGTAGGCCTGGCCCAGGGAGCGGCCGCTGCGCTGCGCGGCGAGCTGTACCGAGACCAGGTACAGCGCGTAGTCGACGCCGCAGCCCACCCCGAGCGCGATCACCGGCAGCGTCGCAACCTTGATGCCTATGCCGAGCGCCACCATCAGGGCCTCGCAGAGAAACGAGGTGATCGCCAGCGGCACCAGCGCGACCAGCACGGCGCGCCAGTTGCGGAAGGTGATGTAGCAGAGCACCACCACCGAGGCGTACACCAGGGCGAGCATGCGATAGTTGGCGACGGCGACCACCTCGTTGGTGGCCGCATCGATACCCGCCGAACCTGCCGCGAGCAGGAACTGGCGCTCCCCGGAGCTATGCTGGTCGGCGAAATCCTGCGCCACCTTTGCCACCCGCGCGAGCGTCTCCGCCTTGTGGTCCGTCAGGTAGGCCACGATCGGCGCCACCGATGCGTCACCGCTGAGCAGTTCGGGTGCGTTGGTCGTGGCCGTGTTCACCGCGAGACTCGCCACCTGCCTGCTGCGCGGAATGTCCATCCACTTGGGGTTGCCTTCATTCGTGCCCATGGTTATCAGCGGCACGCTGCTGCCGAGGGACTCGACGGCGATCACTTCCGGGAGTTGCTGCAGGGTCCAGGCGAGGCGGTCCTGCTCGACCAGCGTCGCGTAGTCGCGTATCCCCTCGGGCCCCGTCGCGGTGATCACGGCGAACTGGTCGCCGGAGATGCGGTAGTGCGCGTTGATGAACGCAACGTCCTTGTTGTAGCGCGAGTCGGGTCGAAGTTCGGGAGCGCCGGCGTCGAGATCGCCGATCTGCAGATATGCGTGGCTTATCGCGAAGGATGCGATCCCGAGACCGACAGCCGCGACGACCAGCGGTATCGCGAAGCGGGGCTCGGAACAATGCCCGATCTTCTCCCAGACCACGCCCAGAAGGCCCTTCTCGCCACCGGCCGACCCGGTCTCGAGACTGCGCCTGGCGGCTTTCTCGCCGACGCCGATGTAGGACAGCGCGACCGGAATCAGGATCAGCTTGGTGAAGATCAGGATCAGCACACCGATGCTCGTGGTGATCGCCAGGTCGCGAATGGCCGGGATGTCGATCAGCAGCATCACTGCGAAGGCGAAGGCATTCGTCAGCAGCGCGGTGAGCCCGGCCACGAACAGCCGGCGGAAGGTGTAGCGTGCGGCCACGTAACGGTGCGTACCGCGTCCGACGTCCTGCATGATGCCGTTCATCTTCTGGGCGCCGTGCGACAGTCCGATCGCGAACACGAGGAAGGGCACCAGCACGGAATACGGATTGAGCACGTAGCCGCATAGCTTCAGCATGCCCAGCAGCCACAGCACGCCGAGCAGCGCGGCACTGACCAGCAACGCCGTGCTGCGCGCATCGCGCGTGTAGAGGTAGAGGATCAGCGTGGCGATCAGGGCGGAAATCGCGAAGAACACCGACACCACCTCGATGCCGTCGATGAGATCGCCGACGAGCTTCGCGAAGCCGATGATGCGGATCGGGTAGCGCTCGCTCTGCAGGCTGCGCACCTCGTCCTCGAGGAAGTCCGACAGTTGGCCATAGTCGATCGGCTCGTTGGTCTCGGGATTGCGCTCCAGCAGCGGGACCACGATCATGCTCGACTTGTAGTCCGAGCCCACCAGCCGGCCGATGAGTCCCGCGCGCAGCACGTTGACGCGGAACTGGGTCACCGACTCGGGCGAGCCATCGTAGTCGAAGGGCATCACCGGCCCGCCGCGGTAGCCTTCCTCGGTGATCTCGGTCCAGCGCGTGGCCGGTGTCCAGACCGACTTCATCCACGCACGATCGACGCCCGGGCGCAGGTAGATCCTGTCGTTGACCTCGCGCACGACCTCGAGATAGTCCTTGTCGAAGATGTCCCCGTCCCTGTTCTCGACCACGATGCGCAGCGAGTTGCCGAGTCCGCTGATGCTGTCGCGATACGCGAAGAAGTTTTTGATGAAGGGATGCGACTGCGGGATCATGTCCTCGAAGCTCGCGTTGACCTCGAGGCGCGTGGCCTGGAAGCCCAGCACCAGCGTGACCAGCGCGACCAGCAGCAGCACCAGCGGGCGGTGATTGAAGATCAGCCGCTCCAGGGCGTCGCCCGACTGGTCGTCGAAGTCGGCGGGATCCTTGATGACCGGCAGGTCAATGCGTTCTATCTTGGCGCTCATCGAGTCGTGAATCCTGTTGTTGTCATGATCGGATCCGCCAGCATGCCTCGCGACTCACTGCCCTGCGCGCCAGATGCCTCGCATCCCGACGCCGATCGGCTGGCCGTCGGCGCCGAGGGCGATGCCCGCCAGCGGCCAGGGCGCGCCGTTCTGCGGCATGGCGCCGGGACCGTTGACATCCAGTGTGACCGCGACCACGTGCCCCGATGCCGCGGCGAGCAGGAAGCGACCGTCAGCGCCGCGTACGCAGGCGGTCAGCGCGACGGGGATCGCCGGCGGTAGTGCCGACCAGTTCGCGCCCTGGTCGGTGCTCGCGTAGACGGTCCCGCGCAGCCCGTAGGCGAGCAGCAAGCGCTCGTCGCCGCAGATGCCGAAGAAGCTCCCCGTATACGCGGTATGCAGCGCGCTGAAGTGCTCCTCGCCCTCGCGCATGCGGAACACCACGCCCCGCTCCGATGGCATGTAGAGCGCGGAACCGATTTTCTCGATCGCATTGAGATGCAGCGCGTCCGGGTTGTCGACGCGATGCGTCCACGGGGTCCAGCTCCGGCCGCCGTCGCGCGTCTCGAGCATCAGGTTGAACGCGCCGCCGACGAATCCCTGCTGCTCGTCTGCGAACCGCACGCCGAGCCACGGTTGCTCCGGGCCGTCCTGCCAGTTGATCGGCAACTCCTGCGCGAGCCGTGCCGCGGCCTCGTCACCGCCGCCCGCCAGGCCCTCGTAAAAGGCGATCATGTCCGTGGCCGTGCGTCGCCCGTCGAGCTGCAGTTCCCAGTTCTGGCCGCCATCGCCGGTGTGCAGCACCACGCCGCTGTGACCTGCGGCCCAGCCCTGCTGCGGCGTGGGGAAGGAAAGGGTGGTCAGCGTCACGCTGACGGGCACATTCGCCTGGGTCCAGGTGCGGCCGTCGTCGTCCGAATACAGGATGTGCCCGCGCATGCCCGCCACTACCAGCCGGCTGCCCGCGCGCGTTATCGCGAGCAGCTGGCTGTGCTGCGCGAGCGGGCTGGCCTCCGCCGGTTTGTCGAGCGGGTCCACGAAGGGCCCCGCAACTGCTGCCTGGGTTGCCAGCAGCAGGACGACAACCCACGCAGCAAGATTGCCGCAAACGATCGACTTCATTTTTATGGTCTTGCGCCCCGTGTTATTGGTGTCGGTGTGCTGTCCTGTCGATCAGTGTCACCCTCTCGTGGATCAGAATGCAACCTTGTAGGTGACCATGACACGTCCCCGGTCGGTCACGCCGTAGTTGCCGTTACCGCTGACCGCCACGTCGTTGACCGTGTGTCGCTTGCTGAAGTAGTCGGCATAATCGACCGACAGGCGGTGGATGACCTTGTAGTCGAGTTGCACGCCGATCGACAGCGAGGTGGCATCCTCGTTGACCCCGTAGGCCGATATCGCGGAGTTGCCCTGGAGGCCCGTCTGGTAGCTGACGGGGAGTGTGACGTCGAGGCTCGGCAGCACCTGCAGCCACTGCGGCGCGAAGCGAACGTTGAGGCCCCAGGCGTCCTTGGTCGCGCAGTTGTCCTTCCAGCTGCCGGGCGGGCCGCCGCGCCCGATCGTGCACGTATTGCCGTGGTCGACACGCACGAACAGGTTCTCGTTCTCGGTGACATCGTCGAGCCGGTCATAGGTGAGTTCGAGCACGAGGTTGCCGGTGTCCCACAGTGCGCCACGGTCGAGCAGGTAGATGCCGTTCACCAGGGCGTGCCAGGTATCGCCGCGCGCACCGTCCTCGGCGAACGCGAAGCCGGTCGACTTGAGGCCGGTGTCCATGTGATAGCCCACTTCCCCGCCGACGGCCCACTGGCCGATCTGGCCATCGAAGCTGACGCCGGCCAGCTTGGTGTTCTCGGCGTACACCGCCCGATAACCGAAATCCTTCGGGTGGTCCATGGTTGGCAGCGCGAGGAACACCCACGGCACCTTTTCGTCGAATTCGCGATAGTAGAAGCCGACCGTCTGACCGCGCAGGAAATCGGGGTTGAACTTGAAATTCACGCCCCAGTTGCCCTGCTGGTCGTCCGGTTCCAGCGGCGCGCGGCGCGGCAGGTTCGCAGTCGCCAGCGGATCGCCCCCCAGCTGATCTGGCCCCTGCATGGTCAGGTCGGCGGGCGCGAGGAAGGTGCCGCCCTCGGGCGCGCGCGTGTTGGCCCAGTCGAAGTAGTACTGCATTTCGACCGCTATCGTCGGGCTGAGCTGCGCCTGCAGGTTGATCTGCGTGAGCGGCAGGAACAGTTCCTTCACCTCGCTGCCGGGATTCGCGGCCCCCTTGCGGCCATCGATCGGGTGCTGGCTCTGCGCGATGCCGCCCGGATAGAACAGCGACATGCCCCAGTACGTGGTCAGCTGTCCTGCCTTCAGCGAGAGCGGCACCTGGCCCACGGTGTGATTCGCGAACACGAAGGCGTCGAGCACCTCGCCGTAGGGTCCGAGATAGAAGTCCTCGGTCAGGTCCGAGTACTCCTTGTTGCGGTAGCTGCCCGGCAGGCCGGCGCACGCCGTCCCGTCCCAGGGTACCGCACAGGGACGGGCATTCTGGGCGACGTCCGTATCGTCGTAGACGGGGTCATACCAGCCCGCGACGGCCACGCGCGCGCCGTAGTCACCGCGCCAGATGATATCGAGCTCCGAATACAGGTCCAGGCGCTGGGCGACCATGTCACCCTCCTCGAACTTGTAATCGCTCTCGTCGTACTGGAAGTTGTCGCCCAGGGCGTCGTCGATCTCCTCGACCCGCCAGCCTGCACTGACCCGGACCGTGTTGTCCCACTTCACCGCCAGGTCCGGGTTCCCGGTGGCGATATCCAGCGCCGAGGCGCCGCTGCCGATACCCGCGGCGGCGATGCCCAGCGCCAGTGCAGTGCGGCGAAGCGCCCCGGCGGGCGCGCGGCTGAAGTGCTTGTCAGGATCCACGGCAACCCCCTTGGTTTCTTGCTTCGAATAATGGCCTTGCCCTGGCGTCGGCCGCCGCGCTGCGCAGGCGAACGACACATGGGCAATGTGCTTGTAGAATCTATTCCGTCGTCTCCCGCAGCTACCTTGATCCATCGCAAAGGTTGTTGCGGAAATTCGCTTAATGTCATAAACGAATGTGTGCCCCGGGCAGAGCAAAGAGAGCGCTCGCGGGTCTGTGATCCGTGGCGGGCGAACCGGGCCGTCAAGTGTGGATCGACTTCTATTCGTTACTGGACAGCGGGAACATACGCCATGATTACGAGAAAGATCGGTGCTTGTCTGACCGGAATCGCGCTGGGGTTGATCTGCGCGGCATCGCACGCTGCGGTGACCGAGGAGGAGTTCAGGTTGCTGGGTACGACGCTGACCCCATGGGGCACGGAGAAGGCCGGCAGCCCGGACGGCAGCTACCCCGCCTATGCGGGCGACGCCAAGGCGCCGCCGGAATTCGACCCGGGCAAGGGGGTGTGGCCGGATCTCTATCCCGACGAAAAGCCGCTGTTCTCCATCGACGCGAAGAACATGGAGCAGCACAAGGACAAACTGATGGAAGGGCAGATGGAGCTGATGCGCCGTTACCCTACCTACCGCATCGACGTCTACCCCACGCACCGCGACGTGTGGTTTCCGGACTACTGGATCAAGGGCGCGCTGGCAAATGCGCGCAATCCCGAGTGCAAGACCAGTCCCGACGGTGTGGGCGTCTACGGCTGCTGGAACGGCACGCCGTTCCCGATCCCGCGCAACGGCTACGAGGCGATGTGGAACCACGCGCTGCGCAGCAACAAGAACGCCGAATACGTCTCCACCGGTTACCTCGTGAACGCCAACGGGGCGATCACCCTGCTGGTGCAGACCCTGACCTACAACGAATATCCCTATAACAATCCCGCCATCACGCCCTACGAGGGCGCCGGCCAGTACTACCAGCGCGTCCACAACCTGAACCGCCTGCCCGCGCGCGACGTCGGCGGCCAGACGATGCTGTGGTATCCCCTGCAGTTCGACAAGATGGACCAGCGCGCGTGGAGCTACACGCCGGGTCAGCGGCGTGTGCGGTTGGCGCCGGAATTCGCCTACGACACGCCGTCGGCGCAGATGGGCGGCACGATGTTCTTCGACGAGATCAGCATCTTCCAGGGTCGCATGGACCGCTTCAAGTTCGAACTCAAGGGCAAGCAGCTGATGTACATGCCGTACCACAACTGGCGCATGCACCTCGTGCGCGGCGACCCTGCGCAATTGCTGGATCCGCACCACTACAAGCCGGAGATGGTGCGCCATGAGCTGCGCCGCGTGTGGGTGGTGGAGGCGACTCCCTACCCCGGCGTGCGCCACATGGCCTCGAAGAAGCGCTTCTATCTCGATGAGGACACCTGGGCGGCCATCGCCTACGAGGGCTGGGACCACTCGAACAAGCTCTTCCGCGTGATGTTCAGCAATGGCGCCATCAACTACCAAAACGGCGGCTTCCTGAGTTTCGCTTCGTCGATGCAGTCCTACGACGTCAGTCGCGGGCAGTATACTGCGCTGCAGACGCAGCTCTACCCCGGCTCCTACATCCGCATGGACGTGCCGTGGTGGTCGGAGACCGAGCTGGCGCCGGCGAGCATGACCCATCGCGGCCTGCGTTGACGGGGGCACACCCGCAACGGCGGTTGCGGCATCCGGTTATCGAAGGGAACAAGAAAACGAGACCAGGGATAACGACGATATGAGCTTCCACAGGATCCTGCGGGCTGTTGGCGCGAGCCTGACACTGGGCTTGGCGTGTGCGATGACGCACGCGGCCTTGAGCGAGGAGGAACTCGCGCAACTCGGCACGACACTGACGCCATGGGGCGCCGAGATTGCCGGCACGCCGGACGGGAGCTACCCCGCCTATACCGGTGGCATCAAGGCGCCGCCCGGTTTCGACGCCAAGAGCGGGATGTGGCCCGATCCCTATCCCGAGGACAAGCCGCTGTTCTCCATCGACGCGAAGAACATGGAGCAGTACAAGGACAAGCTCATGGAGGCGCAGATGGAGCTCATGCGCCGCTACCCCACGTTTCGCATGGACATCTACCCCACGCGCCGCACGGCGTGGGTTCCCGAGTACATCAGCAACAACTCGCTCGCCAACGCCCGCAACCCCGAGTGCAAGACCAGTGCGAACGGTGTCGGCGTCTACGGCTGCTGGGGCGGCACGCCGTTCCCGATCCCGAAGAACGGCTACGAGGCCATGTGGAACCACCTGCTGTTCTACACGACGCCCGGTGAGTTCAATTCCTCGGCCTTCCTGGTCAACTCCAATGGCGCGACCACGATGCTGCTCCAGACGGTAACGATCGGCGACTACCCCTACTTCAATCCGGAGCAGAAACCCTACGAAGGGGCGGGCATCTATTACCTGCGCCCCCTCTCCACGACCATCCAGCCCACGCGCGAGGCCGGCACGCAGACGCTGCTGTGGTACGCGTTGCGCTACGACGTCGACGACCAGCGCGCGTGGAGCTACCAGGCCGGACAGCGCCGCGTGCGCCTGGCGCCGGAGTTCGCCTACGACACCCCGGTGGCGCAGATGGGCGGCGTGATGTTCTTCGACGAGATCAACCTGTTCGCCGGACGCATGGACCGCTTCGACTTCAAGCTCAACGGCAGGAAGTTCATGTACATGCCGTACAACAACTACCGCATGCACCTGCTGCGCGGCGAGCCCTCGCAGTTGCTGGGCCAGCACCACTTCCATCCCGACAAGATGCGCTACGAGCTGCGTCGCGTGTGGGAAATCGAGGCGTCGCCATTGCCCGGGGCGCGGCACATGGCCAAGAAGAAGCGCTTTTACCTCGACGAGGACACCTGGATCGCACTGGCATACGAAGGCTGGGACCACTCCGACAAGCTGTTCCGACTGCTGCTCAGCAATGGCCTGCCCGACTACGCCCATGGCGGCGTCATCGTGGGTTCGTCCGCGCAGGTCTATGACTTCAGCAAGGGCCAGTACGCCGC
>JAGPES010000120.1 GCA_018057015.1 Pseudomonadales bacterium
CAGCCGCGCGACGATGGCCGGCACCGCGGAACGGCAGGCGAAGCGCGCGCAATCGGCATCCACGCGCCAGTGGTCGATTCCCGAGACGAAGCGCCCGCCGCCGGTGCGCGCGTCGCTCAGCACGGTTTCGCCGGCGCGGGCCAGTTCCTCGCCCATGGCGCTCAGGTCGACCATGGTCGTGCCCAGCGATTCGCGGATCAGCCTGTCCACCGCCGGCGCCATCGCCAGCACGTAGTCGGGATCCAGCACGCCGCGCAGGCAGACCACGCCATCGTGCCAGAACGTCCGGGCTTCCGCGGCGGTGGGAAGGCGCAATAGTCCGTTATCGTTCACCACGTTGTTTCTCCGGTTCGTGCAGCTGCCGGCGCCGGGCGGGCAGCGCCGGGGATCTTCGTCAGGAATTCCTGCAGCGTTTGCGCAAGCGCGGATTTCACACCCGCGGGGCGCCGAATACAACCGCGGCGTGCGTCCGGCCTATACTGCGCAACTGCATTCGTATCGGATCCCCGAGTCCCATGGCGCGCATGTCACGGCTGGCCATCGCTGGTCACCCGCACCTCCTGTTCCAGCGCGGCAACGACCGCACGACGCTGTTTCGCGACGACGAGGACCGCGAGCGCTACCTCGCCGTGCTGCGCGAGGCGGCCGCGGCCGCGCAGGTCGCGGTGCACGCCTACGTAATGATGGATGACCACGTGCACCTGCTGGCGACGCCCGCGGCGGGCGCGGGGCTGAGCCGCATGATGCAGGCCCTGGGGCGCAACTACGTCGGCTGGTTCAACCACCGCCACCAGCGCAGCGGCACGCTGTGGGAAGGCCGCTTCCGCTCCGGCCTGATCGAAGCCGAGACCTGGCTGCTGCCCTGCATGCGTTACATCGAGCTGAACCCCGTGCGCGCTGGCCTGGTCGCGGATCCCGCGGACTACCGCTGGTCCAGCGCGCGCCACCACCTGGGACAGCGCACCGATGCGCTGTTGAGCGACCACGCGCTGTTCTGGGCGCTGGGCAACACGCCTTTCGATCGCGAGGCCGCCTGGCGCGATTACCTTGCGCAGCCGCCCCTGGCCGCCGAGGTCCAGCAGGTCACGGCGTCCGGCCTGCGCGGCTGGGCGCTGGGACGCGCGGGTTTCCTGGAACGGATGAACGAGGTGGCGGGGCGACGACTGGTGCCGGCGAGACGGGGGCGACCGCGCAAGCTTTAACATGTCCCCAATAAAAAAACATCAGAAGCCGTAAGCACTTTAAATTATCTCTGACCCTAATTAATAGGCTTGGTCATATCCGCTGCGTCGAGTATGCTGGGGACTCCACCGAATCCTCCAGCGAGCGAAGGCAGTCATGTCAGCTTCAGCAATCCAGCACGCCATCCGTCACGGTCTCTACGACCCGAGCCGTGAGCACGACGCCTGCGGTGTCGGCTTCGTGGCGCACATCAAGGGGCAGCGTTCGCACTCGATCATCGAGCAGGGCCTGAAGATCCTCGAGAACCTCGACCATCGCGGCGCCGTCGGCGCCGACAAGCTGATGGGCGACGGGGCGGGCGTGCTGATCCAGATCCCCGACGAGCTCTACCGCGAGGACATGCAGTTGCTCGGCGTGACGCTGCCGCCGCCGGGCGAATATGGCGTCGGCATGGTCTTCCTGCCCAAGGAGCACGCCTCGCGGCTGGCCTGCGAGCAGGAACTGGAACGCGCGGTGCGCGCCGAAGGGCAGATCCTGCTCGGCTGGCGCGATGTGCCGGTCGATGGCGAGATGCCGATGTCGCCGACGGTGCGGGCCAAGGAGCCGGTGATCCGCCAGATCTTCATCGGTCGCGGCCAGGACATCATCGTGCCGGACGCGCTGGAGCGTAAGCTCTACGTGATCCGCAAGACGGCATCCAGCGCGATCAAGGCACTGCGGCTCACGCACAGCCACGAGTACTACGTGCCGAGCATGAGTTGCCGCACGGTGATCTACAAGGGACTGCTGCTGGCTGACCAGGTGGGCCGCTACTACCTGGACCTGCAGGATCCGCGCGCCGTTTCGGCGCTCGCGCTGGCGCACCAGCGCTTCTCCACCAACACCTTCCCGGAGTGGCCGCTCGCGCACCCGTACCGCATGGTCGCGCACAACGGCGAGATCAACACCGTGAAGGGCAACTTCAGCTGGATGCGCGCGCGCGAAGGGGTGATGAAGTCCCCGGTGCTCGGCGACGACCTGCACAAGCTCTATCCGATCAGCTTCGAGGGGCAGTCCGACACCGCGACCTTCGACAACACGCTGGAACTGCTGACCATGGCCGGCTACCCGCTGGCGCACGCCGTGATGATGATGATTCCCGAGCCGTGGGAGCAGCACACGCTGATGGACCCGCGCCGGCGCGCGTTCTACGAGTACCACGCCGCCATGCTCGAGCCGTGGGACGGCCCGGCCGCGATCGCCTTCACCGACGGGCGGCAGATCGGCGCCACGCTGGATCGCAACGGCCTGCGCCCCTCGCGCTACATCGTCACCAGCGACGACCTGGTGGTGATGGCCTCCGAGTCGGGCGTACTGCCGATCGACGAGAGCCGCATCGTGAAGAAGTGGCGCCTGCAGCCCGGCAGGATGTTCCTGATCGACCTCGACCAGGGCCGCCTGATCCACGACGAGGAGCTGAAGCAGCAGTTCGCCTCGGCCAAGCCCTACCGGCAGTGGATCGACAACGTGCGCGTCCCGCTCGAGTCGCTGCCCGGCGAGGCGCAGCTGGCGGCGTATCGCGAGTCGCTGTTGGACCGCCAGCAGGCCTTCGGCTTCAGCCAGGAGGACATCAAGTTCCTGCTCGACCCGATGGCGGTCACCGGCGAGGAAGGCGTGGGCTCGATGGGCAACGACTCGCCGCTCGCGGTGCTGTCGTCCCGGAACAAGCCGTTCTTCAACTATTTCAAGCAACTGTTCGCGCAGGTCACCAACCCGCCGATCGACCCGATCCGCGAGGCGATCGTGATGTCGCTCAACAGCTTCATCGGGCCGAAGCCGAACCTGCTCGACATCAACGCGGTGAACCCGCCGATGCGCCTCGAGGTCTCGCAACCGATCCTCGACTTCGTGGACATGGCGCGCGTGCGCGACGTGGCGCGCCACACCAACGGCAAGTTCCGCAGCTACGAGATCGACATCACCTATCCGCTTGCCTGGGGCAACGAGGGTGTCGAGGCCAAGCTCGCCTCGCTGTGCGCGGAAGCCGTCGATGCGCTCGCCAGCGGCCACAACGTCCTGGTGATCACCGACCGGCGCATGGACCGTGACAACGTCGCGATCCCGGCGCTGCTGGCGCTGTCCGCGATCCACCACCACCTCGTGCGCGCGGGCCTGCGCACCACCGCCGGCCTGGTCGTCGAGACGGGCTTCGCGCGCGAGGTGCACCACTTCGCGGTGCTCGCCGGCTACGGCGCCGAGGCGATCCACCCGTATCTCGCGCTGGAGACGCTGGTCGAGCGCTTTCGTGACGCACCCGGCGAGGTGACGGCGGAAAAGGCGGTCTACAACTACATCAAGGCGATCGGCAAGGGCCTGTCCAAGATCATGTCGAAGATGGGCATCAGCACGTACATGTCGTACTGCGGCGCGCAGATCTTCGAGGCGATCGGCCTCAACCGGGACTTCGTGGAGCAGTATTTCCCGGGCACGGCCTCGCAGGTCGGCGGCATCGGCGTGTTCGAGGTGGCCGAGGAATCCATCCGCACGCACCGCGCCGCCTTCGGCAACGACCCGCTGCTCGACACCATGCTCGACACCGGCGGCGAATATGCCTGGCGCGTGCGCGGCGAGGAGCACATGTGGACGCCGGACGCGATCGCCAAGCTGCAGCACAGCGCGCGCTCGGGCAAGTTCGAGACGTACAAGGAATACGCCCAGCTAATCAACGACCAGTCCAGGCGCCACATGACGCTGCGCGGCCTGTTCGAGTTCCGCATCGACCCGTCGAAGGCGATAGCGGTCGAGGATGTCGAACCCGCCGTGGAGATCGTGAAGCGCTTCGCCACCGGCGCGATGTCGCTCGGCTCGATCAGCACCGAGGCCCATACCAACCTCGCGATCGCGATGAACCGCATCGGCGGCAAGTCGAACACCGGCGAGGGCGGTGAGGATCCGGCGCGCTATCGCAACGAGATGAAGGGCATCGCGATGAAGGCCGGCACGAAGGTGTCGGACGTCATCGGCGCCAACGTGATCGCCTCGGACACCGTGCTGAAGGAGGGCGACTCGCTGCGCTCGCGCATCAAGCAGGTCGCCTCGGGCCGCTTCGGCGTCACCACCGAGTACCTGGTCTCCGCGGACCAGATCCAGATCAAGATGGCGCAGGGCGCCAAGCCCGGCGAGGGCGGCCAGCTGCCCGGGGGCAAGGTCAGCGACTACATCGGCAAGCTGCGCTATTCGGTGCCGGGGGTCGGCCTGATCTCGCCGCCGCCGCACCACGACATCTACTCGATCGAGGATCTCGCGCAGCTGATCCACGACCTGAAGAACGCCAACCCGCGCGCCAGCATCAGCGTGAAGCTGGTGAGCGAGGTCGGCGTGGGCACCATCGCCGCCGGCGTGGCCAAGGCCAAGGCGGACCACGTGGTGATCGCGGGACACGACGGCGGCACCGGCGCCAGCCCCTGGTCCTCGATCAAGCATGCCGGCACGCCGTGGGAGCTCGGGCTGGCCGAGACGCAGCAGACACTGGTGCTGAACGGGCTGCGCGGGCGCATCCGGGTGCAGGCCGACGGCCAGATGAAGACCGGCCGCGATGTGGTGATCGGCGCGCTGCTCGGCGCCGACGAGTTCGGCTTCGCCACCGCGCCGCTCGTGGTGAGCGGCTGCATCATGATGCGCAAGTGCCACCTGAACACCTGCCCGGTGGGCGTGGCCACGCAGGACCCGGTGCTGCGCAGGAAGTTCGCGGGCAAGCCCGAACACGTGGTCAATTTCTTCTTCTTCATCGCCGAGGAAGTGCGCCAGATCATGGCGCAGCTCGGCATCCGCCGCTTCGACGAGCTGATCGGCCGCTCCGACCTGCTCGACACCAAAAAGGGCATCGAGCACTGGAAGGCGCGCGGGCTCGACTTCAGCCGCATCTTCTACCGCCCCGAGGTAGCCGACGACGTGGCGCGCTACCAGGTCGCGGAGCAGGACCACGGGCTGGAGCGGGCGCTCGACATGTCGCTGATCGCGCGCTGCGCACCCGCGCTGGAGCGCGGCGAGCGGGTGCAGATCCTCGACGACGTGCGCAACGTCAACCGTACCGTGGGCGCGATGCTCTCCGGCGAGCTGATCCGCCGCCATCCCGAGGGACTGCCCGACCAGACCGTGTGGGTGCAGCTCAACGGCACGGGTGGCCAGAGCTTCGGCGCCTTCCTCGCCAGGGGCATCACGCTGTACCTCGCGGGTGAAGCCAACGACTACACCGGCAAGGGGCTTTCGGGCGGGCGCGTGGTGGTCCGGCCCAGCATCGATTTCCGCGGTGACTCGACCCGCAACATCATCGTCGGCAACACCGTTCTCTACGGCGCGACCAGCGGCGAGGCCTTCTTTCGCGGCGTGGCGGGCGAGCGCTTCGCGGTGCGTCTCTCGGGCGCGACCGCGGTGGTCGAGGGCACCGGGGATCACGGCTGCGAGTACATGACCGGCGGCACCGTGGTGGTGCTGGGCAAGACCGGACGCAACTTCGCGGCCGGGATGTCGGGCGGCGTGGCCTATGTCTTCGACGAGGACGGGGAGTTCGCGAGCCGCTGCAACACCGCGATGGTGGCGCTGGAGGACGTGATGCCGGCGCGCGAGCAGCGCGCGAGCGTAGACCCGGCGATCTGGCACAAGGGCCAGACCGACGAGGAACTGCTGCGCGGGCTGATCGAGCAGCACCACCGCTGGACCGGCTCGCTGCGCGCACGCGAGTTGCTGGACGACTGGGACGAGGCGCGCGAGCGCTTCGTGAAGGTGTTCCCGCACGAGTACAAGCGCGCACTGGCGGAACTGAACGCAAGCGCGCAGGCGGCCAGCGCCTGATCACGAATTCCCGCGGAGGAAATGGAACATGGGCAAGGTAACGGGTTTTCTCGAATACGAGCGCCTCGAGGAAGGCTACGAGCCGGTCGAGGCGCGGCTGAAGAACTACCGCGAGTTCGTCAAGGTGCTGGACGTCGGGCAGGCGCAGCAGCAGGGCGCGCGCTGCATGGACTGCGGCATCCCGTTCTGCAACAACGGCTGTCCGGTCAACAACGTGATCCCGGACTTCAACGACCTGGTGTATCGCGGCGACTGGCAGAACGCGCTGACCGTGCTGCACTCGACCAACAACTTCCCCGAGGTGACGGGGCGCATCTGCCCGGCGCCCTGCGAGGCGGCGTGCACGCTGAACTTCAACAACGTGCCGGTGGGCATCAAGTCGATAGAGCACGCGATCATCGACCGCGGCTGGGACGAGGGCTGGGTGCTGCCGCAGATCCCGGCGGCGAAAACCGGCAAGCGTGTCGCGGTCGTGGGATCGGGCCCGGCCGGACTCGCCGCGGCGCAGCAGCTGGCGCGCGCCGGGCACGATGTCACCGTGTTCGAGAAGAACGACCGCGTCGGCGGCCTGATGCGCTACGGCATTCCCGACTTCAAGCTCGACAAGTCGCACATCGACCGCCGCATGGCGCAGATGAACGCCGAGGGCGTCACCTTCCGCACGGGCGTACTGGTCGGTGCGATGCCCGAGGGCAGCAAGGTCACGAACCTGGCGCAGCAGGCCATCGCGCCGGACGACCTTTTGAAGGAATTCGATGCGGTGCTGCTCGCCGGCGGCGCGGAGCAGCCGCGCGACCTGCCGGCACCGGGCCGCGAGCTCGACGGCATCCACTTCGCGATGGAGTTCCTGCCGCAGCAGAACCGCGTCAACGCCGGCGACAAGGTGAAAAAGCAGATCTCGGCCGCGGGCAAGCACGTGATCGTGATCGGCGGCGGCGACACCGGTAGCGACTGCGTCGGCACCTCGAACCGCCACGGCGCGGCGAGCGTCACGCAGTTCGAGCTGCTGCCGATGCCGCCCGAGCAGGAGAACAAGGCGCTTACCTGGCCGTACTGGCCCATCAAGCTGCGCACCTCCTCGAGCCACGTGGAAGGCTGCGAGCGCGTGTTCGCGATCTCCACCAGGGAGTACATCGGCGAGAAGGGCAAGGTCACGGCGATCCGCACCGTCAACGTCGAGATGAAGGACGGCAAGTTCCTCGAGATCGAGGGCAGCGAGCAGGTGCTGAAGGCCGACCTGGTGTTGTTGGCGATGGGCTTCCTGGGTCCCGTCGGCACGGTGCTAGACGCCTTCGGCGTCGCGAAGGATCCGCGCGACAACGCTCGTGCCGCCACCGAGGGCGCGGACGCCTACCGCACCAACGTCGACAAGGTGTTCGCGGCAGGCGACATGCGCCGCGGGCAGTCGCTGGTGGTGTGGGCGATCCGCGAAGGGCGCCAGGCCGCGCGCGCGGTCGACGAATACCTGATGGGCGCCAGCACGCTGCCACGCTGACGTGGGTCGGCATTCATGCCGACAGCTGCCTCGCCGGATGCTGCCGTCGCCATGAATGGCGACCCACAGGTGCTGCGCTGCGGATTGACCTTGCTGTGGGTCGGCATTCATGCCGACAGCTGCCTCGCCGGATGCTGCCGTCGCCATGAATGGCGACCCACAGGTGGCTGCGCTGCGGATTGACCTTGCTGTGGGTCGGCATTCATGCCGACAGGTGAGCAGCGTGCCGTCACCGTCCAGCCCGTAATGCCGCGTACGCGGCGGCAAGCGCCGGGTCGTCCGGATTGACGGCGGCCAGCTCCTGCAGCGCCAGCGCGGCGCCGGCCGCGTCGCCGCTGTCGCGGCGCAACGCCGCCAGCGCCAGCATCACGTCGCGCGTACCGCCCGCGCGGCGCGCGCTTTCCTCTAGCACCCCGATCGCCTCGCCCCGCTTCCCGGCGTCGGCGAGCGCAAGCGCGTATACGTAGGCCTGGCGCGGCTCTCCGGGCGCGGCGCGGTGAGCGGCTTCCAACTCGGCGAGGGCTTCGCGCTTCCTGCCCTGGCGCACCAGCGTCAGACCGAGAGCCTCGTGCAGGGCCGGCGCTCCCGTCGCCGCCGGCAGAGCGTCACGCAGAACCTGTTCCGCATCCGCTTCGCGTCCGGTCGCGCGGTAGAGGTCGACGAGGTTGATCGCAGCCGGCACGAAGCGCGGGTCGCGTCCGAGCGCGCGCCGGTAGGCATCCTCGGCACCCGCGGCGTCGCCACGCCAGCCGGCAAGGTTACCGAGGTTCAGCCACGCTTCCGGACGGTCGAGATTCTCTCGTTGTGCTGACTCGAATTCCGCGATGGCCCTGTCGAATGCCGTCGTCGACGTCGGATCCGGCAGGGCGCCGGCGCCCGCGATCACGCGCGCGGCTTCCATGCGCACCGCGCGCGTCGGGTCGCCGAGCAACGGCGTCAGCGCTTGCGCGATGTGCTCCGGCGATGCCGCCTGCTGTGCACCGGCCGCGGCGTGTCGCACCTGCGGGTCGGGAT
>JAGPES010000121.1 GCA_018057015.1 Pseudomonadales bacterium
GATCCGCCAGGCGGGCTTCCTCTACCTGCTGCTCGCGCACGTCGGCGCGATCGCGATCCTGCTCTGCTTCGGCGTGCTGCAGGGCGGCAGCTGGCAGTTCACTTTCGACGCGATGCGCGCGGCCGAGCTGCCCGCGGCGCGCGCGAGCCTGGCCTTCGCCCTGGCGGTGCTGGGCTTCGGCGCCAAGGCCGGGCTGGTGCCGCTGCACGTGTGGCTGCCCGAGGCGCATCCGGCCGCGCCCTCGCCGGTTTCGGCGCTGATGAGCGGCGTGATGCTGAAGACCGCGGTTTACGGCGTGCTGCGCGTGACTTTCGACCTGCTGCCGGCGCCGCTGTGGTGGTGGGGCGCGGTGCTCCTGGCGCTCGGGCTGTTCAGCGCGCTGTACGGCGTCGTGTTCGCGGCGGTGCAGACCGACATGAAGCGCCTGCTCGCGTACTCGTCCATCGAGAATCTCGGCATCGTGTTCGCGGGCGTCGGCCTGACGCTGCTGTTCCACGCCGAGGGCATGGGCGCGCCCGCGGCGCTCGCGCTGGCCGCCACGCTCTACCACTGCCTGAACCACGCGATGTTCAAGAGCCTGCTCTTCCTCGCCACCGGTTCGGTGCTGCACGCGACCGGGGAGCGCAACCTGGGCAGGCTCGGTGGCCTGATCCGCCGCATGCCCTGGGTGGCGTGGCTGGCGCTGATCGGGACGCTGGCGATCGCGGGGCTGCCGCCGCTGAACGGCTTCGTCTCCGAGTGGCTGCTGCTGCAGGCCTTCCTGCTCACCCCCGACGTGCCGCAGCCGTTCATGAACATGCTGGTGCCGCTGGGCGCCTCGCTGCTGGCGCTGACCGCGGCCTTGGCGGCCTACGTGATGGTGAAGTTCTACGGCGTGATCTTCCTCGGGCAGATGCGCGAGCGTGCGCTCGCCGACGCGCACGATTGCGGCCGGCTCGAGCGGCTGGGCCTGCTGTGGCTGGCGGCCTGCTGCGTGCTGCTCGGGCTGCTGCCGGCGGTCGTGCTCGGCATGCTCGACGGGGTGGGCACCGACCTGCTCGGCGCCTCGCTCGCGCACGCCGGATCCGGCGCCTTCGGGCTGGTGCCGGTGTCGGCGGAGCGCGCGGCCTACCGCCCGATCGTGTTCCTGCTCGGCATCGCGCTGGTGCTGGTCGTGACGGTGCTGGTCGCCAAGCGCCTGTACCATGGCCGCACGCGCCGCGCACCGCCGTGGGATTGCGGCTTCGCGGCGCAGGATGCGCGCATGCAGGACACCGCCGAAGGATTCGGGCAGCCGATCCGCCACATCTTCGATGCATTCTTCAGGATGCGCCGCGAGTTGCCGTCGCCCTTCGACGAGCGCCCCGTGTACCGCGTCACGGTCGAGGACCGCTCCTGGGGCCTGCTCTACCTGCCGCTGGCGCGCGCGGTGAAGCACGCAGCGACGCAAGTCGGCCGACTGCAGCAGGGCCGCATCTCGGTGTACCTGGCATACAGCTTCGTCACGCTGATCGTGCTGCTGGTGATCGTGCTGTGAACGTCGCCGCGCTCGTCACCCAGCTGTTCGCCGTGGCCGTGGCCGTGGTGCTCGCGCCGTTGTTTCTCGGCTGGGTCAACATGTGCCGCGCCTGGCTGCAGAACCGTTCCGCGCCACCGCTCACGCAGCCCTACCGCATGATCCGCAAGCTGCTGCGCAAGGATGCGGTGATCGCGACGGATGCCTCGCCGCTGTTCGTCTTCGCACCCTACGTGATCTTCGGCTCGATGGTGACCGCCGCGGCGATCATCCCGGCGCTGGCGCTCGACCTGCCGTTCGCGCGCGCCGCGGACGCGATCGCGCTGGTCGGGCTGTTCGCCACCGCGCGCGTGTTCGTCGCGCTGGCCGCCATCGATACCGGCACGGCCTTCGGCACGCTGGGCGCGCGGCGCGAGATGATGCTGGGTTTCCTCGCCGAGCCGGCGCTGCTGATGGTGTTCTTCACCGCCTCGCTGATCGCGGGATCGACAGAGCTGCCCGTGATCGCGGACCTGCACCAGTACCACGTGCTCGCCATCCACCCGGGACTGGCCTTTGCCGCGATCGCCTTCCTGATGGTGCTGCTGGCCGAGAATGCCCGCATCCCGGTCGACAACCCGTCGACCCACCTCGAGCTCACGATGATCCACGAGGCCATGGTGCTCGAGTATTCCGCGCGCCACCTGGCGCTGATCGAATGGGCCGCGGCGCTGAAGCTCTTCAACTACGCCTGCATCGGCTTCGCGCTGTTCGTGCCGTGGGGTGTCGCCCGCGACCTCGATGCGCCGCAGGTGCTGGCGCTGGCGCTGGTGGTACTGTGCGCGAAGCTCCTGGTGGCCGGCGCGGTGCTCGCGCTGATCGAGACGCTGAACGCGAAGATCCGCATCTTCCGCGCGCCGGAGTTCCTGGCGCTGGCTTTCATGCTGGCCGTGCTCGGCCTGCTCGTTCGCCTGCTGCTGCAGAGTTGATGCCCATGCACGCCATCCCGCTGTCGGAACAGTTCGTCCACCTGCTCGCCTCGGTGGTGCTGCTGCTGTCCTTCGCCATGCTGGCGCAGCGGCGCATCCGCACGCTGATCCACCTGTTCGCGCTGCAGGGTGCGGCACTGGTGTGCTCGACCCTGATCGTTGCCTGGTCCAGCGGCCAGCACCACCTGTACTACTCCGCCGCGCTGACGCTGGCGCTCAAGGTGATCGTGCTGCCCGTGATCCTGTATCGGCTGATCGACCGGCTGGACCTGCGCTGGGACACGGAAACCGGCCTGCGCATCCCCACGACCATGCTGGCCGGCGTGGTGCTGGTGGTGTTCGCCTTCGGCCTCGCGCAGCCGATTTCCAGCCTCGCGGGCAGCGTGACGCAGGGCACGCTCGGGATCGCGATCGCGGTGGTGATGCTCGCCTTCCTGATGATGATCACGCGGCGCAAGGCGGTCACGCAGGTGATCGGCTTCCTCGCGATGGAGAACGGGCTGTTCTTCGCCGCCACCAGCGCCACCAACGGCATGCCGATGGTCGTGGAGTTCGGCATCGCGCTGGACGTGCTGGTCGGCGCGCTCATCCTCGGCATCTTCTTCTTCCAGATCCGCGAGCAGTTCGACAGCCTCGACCTGCACCACCTGGAACGGCTGAAGGAGGACTGAGAGCCCGTGGAAATGCTGGTACTGCTCGCGCTGCCGCTCTGCGGTGCCCTGCTGCTCGCGCTGTTCGGCGCACGGCGTCTGGCGGCCGAGATGAATGTCGCGTTCAGCCTCGCGACGCTGGTCGCCGGCGGCTTCCTCACCGCGCGCGTGATCGAGCAGGGTCCGCAGCTGTACTGGAACGAGGCCTTTTTCGTCGATCCCTTCAACGTGTTCCTGGTCGCGCTGACAGCCTTCGTGAACTTCACGACTGCGCTGTTCTCGCGCCGCTACATGCGCATCGAGGAGCGCCACGGCAGGCTATCGGCGTCGCGGCTGCGTCTGTACCACAGCATGTACCAGCTGTTCATGTTCACGATGCTGCTGGCGCTGCTCACCAACAACATGGGCATCCTGTGGGTCGCGATGGAGGCCGCGACGCTGTCCACCGTGCTGCTGGTCTCGCTGTACCGCACCTCGGCCAGCCTGGAAGCGGCGTGGAAGTACTTCATCCTGTGCGGTGTGGGCATCGCGCAGGCGCTGTTCGGCACCATACTGTTGTATTTCGCGGCCGAGCGCGTGCTCGGGCACGCGGGCATGAGCGCCTTGCTGTGGACCCACCTCGACGCGGTGAAGGGCGAGCTCGAGCCCACGGTGCTGGCGATCGCCTTCGCGTTCCTGCTGGTCGGGTACGGCACCAAGGTCGGCCTCGCGCCGCTGCACAACTGGCTGCCCGACGCGCACGCCGAGGGTCCCACGCCGGTTTCGGCGGTGCTCTCGGGGCTGCTGCTGAACGTGGCGCTGTACGCGGTGATCCGCTGCAAGGTGCTGGTCGAGGGCTCGATACGCTCCGAGCTGCCCGGGCAGATGCTGATGTTCTTCGGTCTGGTCTCGGTGCTGGTCGCGGCGTTCATGCTGTGGCGGCAGAAGGACATCAAGCGGCTGTTCGCCTACTCCTCCATCGAGCACATGGGCATCATCACCTTCGCCTTCGGCATGGGCGGCCCGGTGGCGAACTTCGCCGCGCTGCTGCACATGACCGTGCACTCGCTGACCAAGAGCGCGATCTTCTTCACCGTGGGGCACGCGGTGCAGAAGGCCGGCACGCAGCAGATGGACGACATCCGCGGCCTGCTGACGCTCTCGCCCGCGCTGGGCTGGGGCCTGATGCTGGGTTCGCTGGCGATACTCGGCATGCCGCCCTTCGGCGTGTTCGCCAGCGAATTCCTGATCCTCACCACCGCGATGCGCGAGCAGCCGTGGGCCACGCCGCTGCTGCTGCTCGCGCTGGGCGTCGCCTTCGCCGCGGTGTTCGGTCGCGCGCAGTCGATGGTGTTCGGCCCGCCGAGCGTCTCGAAGCTGCCCGAGCCGCCCTCGCTGCTGCCGGTGTTCGTGCACCTCGCGCTGGTGCTGATGCTCGGCCTGTGGATACCGCCGTTCCTCGCCGGCTGGTACCGCCTGGCCGCCGAGATGATCGGGTGAACGCGATGAACCACCGCGTACCCATGCATTGCCAGCGCGTGTCACCCGAAGAATGGTCCGCGCGCGTCGTCGCGCTCGCCGCGGCGGACGCGCGCCTGCTCACGCTGTGGAGCAGCGACGAGCGCGATCGCGGGGCGGGCGAGCTGCTGCGCGCCGCCTTCCTCGCGCACGAGGGCGTCGTGGTGCTGGAACTCGCGCTGCCGGCCGAGGAGCCGTGCTATCCGCGCATCGACACGCGGTTTCCGTCGGCGGCGCGCATGCAGCGCGCGGTCCGCGACCTCTGCGGCGCGGCCGCGGACGGCGCCGACGCGCGGCCCTGGCTGCGCCACGGGGCGTGGTCGCCGCACGAGCATCCGTTGCGAGGGGACTTCGGCGGCGGCACGCCCGATCCCGCGCCGTACCGCTTCGTGCGCGTGCAGGGCGACGGCGTGCACGAGATCGCGGTCGGGCCGGTGCATGCCGGCATCATCGAGCCCGGGCACTTCCGCTTCTCGGTCGTCGGCGAGAAGGTGCTGCGGCTGGAGGAGCGCCTGGGCTACCTGCACAAGGGCGTCGAGCGGCGTTTCACGCAGCTGTCGTTCGCCGACGCGCGCCGGCTCGCCGCGCGCGTGTCCGGCGACTCGGCGGTGGCTTTCTCGTGGGCGTTCGGCATGGCCGAGGAGTGCATCCGCGACGTCACGGCGCCGCCGCGCGCGGCCTGGCTGCGCGCGCTGCTGCTGGAGCGCGAGCGCATCGCCAACCACCTCGGCGACCTGGGCGCGCTGGGCAACGACGCCGGCTTCGGCGTGGGGCTCGCGCAGTTCATGCGGCTGAAGGAGGACCTGCTGCGCGTGAACGCCTGCGTCCTCGGCGCACGCTACCCCATGGACGCGGTGGTGGCCGGCGGCGTGGCGCGCGACATCGACGCCGCGGGCCGCGAGCTGCTGCTGGCGCACGGCGCGGCGCTCGCGCGCGAGCTGGACGCGCTGCGCGCGATCTACGACGAGCATGCCGGCATGCAGGACCGATTCATCGGTTGCGGTTGCGTGAGCACGGCGCTCGCGCGCCAGCTCGGGCTGACCGGCCTGGCCGCGCGCGCCAGCGGCCTGCCGCACGACCTGCGCTGCGACCTGCCGGTCGCACCCTACGACGTGGTGGGCGTCACGCGCGCCGCCGATACGGACGGCGACGTGGCGGCGCGCGTCGCGGTGCGCTTCGACGAGACCGCGGAATCGCTGCGGATCTGCCGCGAACTGCTGGAGACGCTGCCCGAGGGCGCGATCCGCGTGCCGCTCGGCAATGCCGCGCCGCAGGGTTTCGGCATCGGGCTGGTGGAAGGCTGGCGCGGCCCGGTGTTGGTCGCGCTGGAGACCGGCGAGGACGGCGCGATCCGCCGCTGCCACCCGCACGATCCCTCGTGGCACAACTGGCCGGTGCTGGAGCACGCGGTGATCGGCAACATCGTTCCCGATTTCCCGCTGATCAACAAATCCTTCAACCTGTCCTACAGTGGCGTGGACCTGTGAGGCGCAGATGCTGGACATCCTGAAGCAGATACTCGCGGTCGGCATCGCCAGCGAGCAGCCGCCGGCGGCCGAGGGCGAGGCCCGCGTGCGCGATGAGCTGCACGCCGAGCTGCGGCGCATCCTCGGGCGCGCGCTGTGCATCCGCCAGGTCGACGCCGGCTCCTGCAACGGTTGCGAGCTGGAGATCCACGCGCTCAACAATCCCTACTACAACATCGAGGGCGACGGGCTGAAGTTCGTGGCGAGCCCGCGCCACGCCGACATGCTGCTGGTCACCGGACCGGTGTCGCGCCACATGGAGGAAGCGCTGCGTCGCACTTACGACGCCACGCCGGACCCGAAACTGGTGGTGGCGGTCGGGGATTGCGGCGCCTGCGGCGGCATCTTCGGCGAGAGCTACGCCAGTTGCGGGCGCGTGGCGAACGTGATTCCGGTGGACGTCGAAGTGCGCGGCTGCCCGCCGACGCCCACCGCGATCCTTGCCGGCATACTCAGCGCGGTGCGTTAGACGTGGGTCGGCATTTATGCCGACAGGTGCGGTGGGCTGGGCACAGCGGGTTCGGCG
This sequence comes from Pseudomonadales bacterium, assembly GCA_018057015.1. Classification (GTDB taxonomy): domain Bacteria; phylum Pseudomonadota; class Gammaproteobacteria; order Pseudomonadales; family UBA5518; genus UBA5518. The sequence goes on from JAGPES010000121.1 coordinate 6,663, forward strand.
TTGCCGAACCCTTGTCGGGCTGAAGCCCGACCTACAAGCTCGACCTACAGACGATCCGCCAGGCCCGAGCGGTATTCGCTGGCGCGCAGCCAGCGCGCATCGAGCGCGCCGCCTGGCAGGACGAGCTCGAGACGCCGGCGCGCGCGCGTGATCGCCGTGTAGAGCAGCTCGCGTCCCGCGATGCCGGCCCCCGCCGCCGGGGCGGGCGGCAGCACCAGCACGACCTCGTCGAATTCCGAGCCCTGGCTCTTGTGCACCGTGAGTGCGTAGGCGGTCTCGTGCTCCGGCAGCCGTGCGGCAGGCAGGCGCTTCACGCCGCCGCCAGCCTGCGCGAACAGCGCCTGCGGATGGCCGTCCTCGTCCTCGACCACGATCCCCATGTCGCCATTGTAGAGCCCGAGGCCGTAGTCGTTGCGCGTCACGATCAGCGGACGGCCCGCGTAATGGGTGCGCCCGCGCTCGGCGAGGCCGGCCTCCGCCAGCACCTGCGTCAGCGCGCGGTTCACGCCGGCCACGCCCCAGTCGCCCTCGCGCAGCGCGCACAGCACGCGGAAGGATTCCTGCAGCCGCACCAGCGTGGCAGGGTCGGCGTTGCCGCGCGCCGCGCCGGCAATGCCGCGATAGCCCTCGCGCATGCGCTCCAGCGCCGCGCCGTCGAGCCGGTCCGTGCACGGGAGACAGCGGACATCCGCAGGCTTCTCCGCGAGCACGGTGGCCGCGCGCGTTGCGTCGCCGGCGTTGACGGCCTCGGCGAAGCGGCCGATGCCGCTCGCGGCGTCGAAGCGGTAGCTGTGGCCGAGCACCGCGATCGCGTCACTGACCGGATCGTCGTGGTCGTTGCCTTCTACCGTCAGCCCGGTGAGCGCGGCGAGCTCGGCCGCGCGTGCCACGCCCGGCCCCCGCGCGCGGCCGCAAAGCGCGCCGAACACGTTGCCGGCTTCAACGGCCGCGAGCTGGTCGCGATCGCCGAGCAGCAGCAGCCGTGCGTCGCGCGGCAGCGCGGCGAGCAGCGCATCGAGCAGGCGCAGATCCACCATCGAGGATTCGTCGAGCACCACCACGTCGGCCGCGAGCGGGTTCGCCGCGTCGTGCCGCAAGCCGCGCGCACCGGCGCCGAGCAGGCGGTGCAGGGTCTGCGCGGTGGTGGGTAGCTGCGCCAGCAGTTGCGGCGCGACCAGCCCGCCTCGCGCGAGCGCCGCAACTTCGCGCGCCAGCGCCTCGCCCACGCGTGCCGCCGCCTTGCCGGTGGGCGCGGCGAGCCGGATCGCGAGGCGACGTCCGCCGGCTTCGGCCGCGGCGGCCAGCATCACCAGCAGCTTCGCGACGGTTGTGGTCTTGCCGGTGCCCGGCCCACCCGTGATCACCCCCAGCGCGCGGGTCAGCGCCATCGCGCAGGCGAGCTTCTGGCCCGCGGTGCCGGGGGAATCGTCCGCGTACAGGCGATCGAGCATGGCTCTCGCGTCGGGCGCGGCGGCGACGTGTCGCGCCGCGAGCGCGCGCAGCCGTGCCGCGACGCGGCCTTCGCCGGCCCAGTAGCGGTGCAGGTAGACGCGATCGCCGTCCAGCACCAGCGGCCTCGGTTGCCGCGTCGCGGGAGCGGCGCAGATCCGCGGTTCGGCCGCCAGCGCCGCGCGCAGTCGCGCGGCATCGAGGCGCGGCGCGAGTTCCGACTCGAGTGCCGCGAAGGGCTGGCCGTCGACGGCGGCGAGCTCGACGCAGACGTGGCCGCGCCCCAGTTCCACGCTGAGCAGCGCGGCGAGCAGCGCGATCGCGTCATGCGCGGTGTCGGCATGGCCCGCCATCAGGCGCGCGAAATGC